>NZ_WJYH01000002.1:0-172417 GCF_009668065.1 Acinetobacter sp. RIT698 | reverse complement strand
GATTTAAATAAATGTTGCAATATTATTAATACCTATGTTTAATGCTTATTAATAACAACGCTGGGGTATTTATAATGTTAAAGCAAACTGCTCTTATTGCATTAATGGCAATTTCTTCTGCTTCATTTGCAGATTGGCAAGTCAAAGTTGGTGGTTCGGTGATTGCACCAACACAAGACACCAAAGTTGCTGGTGTTGGGACTGTGAAGGCAGACCATGAATATGCTTTTACGCCTTCTGTAGAATATATCTTTGGTGAAACACCTTTCTCTGCGGAAGTTTTATTAGCTACACCAATTAGCCACGATGTGAAATTAGATGGTGAAAAAGCAGTTAACCTTAAACACTTACCACCAACTGTAACGTTTAAATATAACTTTAAAAACTCTACACGTTTTACACCGTATATTGGTGTTGGTGGTACAGCATTCCTTGCATGGGATGAGGAATCATCTGGGGCATTGGCGGGCACTAAGGTTAAAGTTAAAGAAGATTTTGGTTTTGCTGGTCAAATCGGTTTTAACTTCCAACCTGCTGATGCAAAAAATTGGGGTGTTTTCTTTGATGCCCGTTATGCTCAATTAAGCCCAGAAGTGACTGTTAAAGCGGGTAATACTACTGCTGCAAAATTTGATTTAGATATTGATCCAGTTATCTATACTTTGGGTTATAGCTATAGATTCTAAGTTTGCTTTAGAATCATAAAAAACTCGGTAAATTTACCGAGTTTTTTTATTTTTACAGAGCCTTATATATTGAAACAAGAAGCAATAAAAAATAGTTATTTTTAGCTATATAAGCGCTGATTAAATCCATTTAATCTATCAGAACATCAATAAGACTTTGACATGATATGAAAAATTTAATTTTTATAATATTTGTAGGGTTAAGTAGCAGCACTATAGCCAATGCTGCAAGTTTTAATTGTGAGCATGCTCAGACCAAAAGCGAACATGCCATTTGTGAGCATCGCAGTTTAAACGATGCAGATGTCAAAATGGCGACCACCTATACCATTATCCGTAAACTCGTTCCGATGGGAACACGGGGCGTGATACAGGATCAGCAAGTGAAATGGTTACAACTGCGCAATCAATGTCAGGACAATCTACGCTGTTTAACCGATGCGTATCAGATGCGTCAGCAAAAACTAGAAATTTATATGAATCGAGTTTACCAACAAGGGCCATTTTAAAAAAAATTAAATTTTCCTATTGAAATATGCTTAAACCACTCCATTTCTAATGCATTCAATAAAAAAGCGTTATGAATTTACGGAGTGATTTTATGAGTGAACAGAACGTACAACACAGTTCAAAAAAGCATAGCTTTCAAGCAGAAGTGGCTCAGCTTTTACATTTAGTGACGCATTCACTTTATTCTAACCCTGAAATTTTCCTACGCGAGCTGATTTCAAATGCTTCAGATGCATGTGATAAGTTGCGTTTTGAAGGAATTAACCATCCTGAATATTATGAGAATGATCCAGACTTACATGTTCGTGTAAGCCTAGATAAAGATGCTAAAACAATCACCATCTCAGATAATGGTATTGGTTTAAGCCAACAGGAAGCCATTGATAACTTAGGGACGATTGCTAAATCAGGTACCAAAGACTTTATGTCAAAGCTATCTGGTGACCAAAAAGCAGATGCGCAACTGATTGGTCAGTTTGGTGTAGGTTTTTATTCTGGTTTTATCGTTGCTGATAAGATTACCGTTGAATCTCGTCGTGCAGGTTTAGATACATCAGAAGGTGTACGTTGGATCAGTGGCGGTACAGGTGATTTTGAAGTTGAACAAATTGAGAAGACTTCACGTGGAACATCGATTATTTTGCATTTACGTGATGATGCGCTGGATTATTTAGAATCTTATAAAGTTAAACAAATTATCAATAAATACTCTGACCATATCAGCTTACCTATCGAAATGCAGAAGGAAGTTTGGCAGGAAGAAGAAGCTGCTGAAGGTGAAGAGAAAAAACCAGGTCATTATGTTAAAACAGATGAATGGGAAGCGATTAACTCAGCAAGTGCTTTGTGGACACGTAGCAAAGGCGAAATTACAGAAGAGCAGTATGTAGAATTCTATAAGAATTTAACCCATGACTTTGATGCACCACTGGCTTGGGCGCATAACCGAGTTGAAGGCAGTACTGAATATACCCAATTGCTTTATATTCCAAGTAAAGCACCAAGTAATATTTTCACACGTGAAGCTAAAGCAGGCATCAAACTTTATGTAAAACGTGTATTTATTATGGATGATGCAGACAATCTGATTCCAAATTATTTACGTTTTGTACAAGGTGTGGTGGATAGTGCTGATCTGCCGCTTAACGTAAGTCGTGAGATTCTACAAGAAAGCCGTGATGTGAAAACCATCCGTGAAGGAAATGCACGTCGTGTATTGACAACATTGGATGCTTTAGCAAAATCAGAAGATCAAGCTGACCAAGACAAATTTAAAACCTTCTATGCTGAATTTGGTTCAGTAATCAAGGAAGGTTTAGGTGAAGACTTTGGTAATCGTGAACGTATTCTAAAACTTTTACGCTTCTCTACTTCGAGCAATGATGAAGTTTCAACATCATTGGAAGCGTATAAAGCACGCATGAAAGAAGGGCAAAAAGCCATCTATTATGTGACTGCCGATAGCTTAGCGGCTGCAAAAAACTCACCACAACTTGAATTGTTCCGTAAAAAAGACATTGAAGTTTTGCTTATGGCAGACCGTGTTGATGAATGGGCGATGGAATTTGTGCATGACTTTGATGGTACACCTATGCAAAATGTCGCAAAGGGTGCAGTCGATCTTGGTGATTTACAAGATGCTGAAGAGAAAAAAGCACTTGAAGCTGCTGCAGAACAGTTTAAACCTGTGGTTGAAAAGCTCTCTGATTCATTAAAAGCCAAGACCAAAGAAGTGCGTGTGACAACGCGTTTGGTGGACTCACCAGCATGTCTAGTAACCAGCGATGGTGAGCTTTCTCCACAATTGATTCGTATGTTAAAACAAGCGGGTCAGGCTGTACCTGAATCTAAGCCAATTCTGGAAATTAACCCAGAACATCCTTTAGTGAAAAAATTGGAAAGTTCAGCACAGTTTGATGATTTAGCCAATGTGATCTTTGATCAGGCAGTAATTGCTGAGGGTGGTTTACCTGATGATCCTGCGGAATATGTAAAACGTATTAACAATTTATTGCTTAAATAAGTCGTCATTTGTTTTAACAGAGCCTATCTTAAAGATAGGCTTTTTTTATAAAAAACATTCAATGAATAAATTTAAAAGAATTCAATGTATAGGCTGTTCTGTATTGCTCAGTTTAGCTACAACAGTAGGAATGGCATATGAACTTCCACCTGTTGAAAAGCGCAATGCAAATACCACAGATCTTTCAGTACATAACGCCATGTTCTTACGACAAAATACACAGGCTGCTGTGATTGGTATATTGAAAAAAAATGGTCAGAACTATGAACTTGCAGCTAGCGATGGGAAAGGGGGAATGGCGTTACCGATAGCAGTACATCCAAGCCTTAAAATAGACGATGCTTTAGTCGATAAAGAAGTTAGGGCGATTGGGCGAATGACCTACGAAACAATGTATATGCCAAATTCAAGCGACTTTGGTCCCGCTTATAGTTTTACTTTTGAATTGTTTTCAATTGCCTCATTGAATTAAAAGGATGTGGCAGGCGTTTTATCAACATCAGTGGATAAGTCGAAACTTATCCACAGTTCAGCTTAAAGATTCAGCTGATGCTTAAAATAACGCTTCTAAACGGACCAAAGCACTTGGGAAATGGCTACGATCTTCACGACGATCATTAAAATAATTTAAATCACCTTGTACGTAAAACCATTCACGCCAAACAGGTTGCCGCCAAGACACAAAAGGCCCCCAACTGTTTAATTTAAGATCATTATCATTATAATAACCGCCAGTGTAGATACCGTAGTTAAAGCGATTGTTTTTAAAGAACTGATGTTGACGATAAGTACGGTTATCCCAAGTTAAATCATCGTCTTGTTCATCTGCATACGTCACATAGAATTGGTTAGAAATAAAGGGCTGATTGGGGCGAGCATGGGTTAGCTCTAAGTTGGTTCTTAAATAGTTTTCACTGTCGATCCCATAGCGGTAAATTTGTTCTGCATGAAAAGTAAAATCATTCCCCAGTTTCCAATCCTTTTGGGCCTTTAAACGTGCATAAATATCATCGCCTGAACGAATACCAAGGTCTGCATCTATGTCAAAAGGTAAGCGTTTAGAAAGCTGTGACCAACGTAAAGCAATCGAGCTGTTATCATCACGAATTTGTTTTCCATCCACTCGTTTATCTGGATTGCCATCAGCATGATTGTTATTGATCGCAATATTATTGGAAATTTCATCATCTAATGAATCATCACCAAAGACCACACTTAAACGGTTTTCAAGTGTGGGTAATTTTACTTTCCCTCGAATACGTGGATTGACATCATAACCATCATGTTTGTTCCATTGATTATCAACAATGATCCGCAACGTTGCTGATGCTGGATGTGCCGGATCAGTTTTTCCAAACCAGTTGTCCATTTTATTGGCTGTACGGTCTGCCCAATTGCTAATCTTTTTCTGCTTTTTGTCGGCCCAAGTTTGATCTTCTGTCGCATCTGTTGGGGGAACAATAACCTGATCAGATTGTTCAGGAAAAATGGTCGGTGTTGAGTCAACAATTTTTGGAATATAGTTGAGCAAGCCGATCTCATTTTCTTTGGTGGTGGCTAAAGAAGGTTGCTGATCGACTTTCCCCGTTTTAGCATTCGCTTCAAGACTGCTATTTACTTCTGCAAATGCAGCGTTCCCAAAAAAACCGCCTAATATTAAGACATAAGGTAGTTTTGAGAAGATTGATATTTTATTCATATGCACACTTCTTAAACTTTGAATCATTCAGTTTTTAATTTTCAGTATAACTATGCCTTAAAAAAACACTGAATTTCAATGGAATCGCTATTTTAAGTACAAAAAACATAAATTTATTTAAAATGAAACGCATTCTATCAGCGATATCGCGAACCAAAGCGCAGTTTAAGCTGTTTTTGAATAGATCAGTGCTTTTATTATCCACAGCCCAATTGTAGTAAAGCTTTTAAACTAAAAATTGCTTTAGATACAAAATATGCACTTATCCAAGAAGAATTGATAAGCGATTGTGAATAGATCCCATAAACGTTTGAAAATCGAGAATGAAGAAAAATTATACGCTGTTGTGGATAACTTTAATTTTATCCTCAAGGCCGATTTTATTGTGGTATAAACAAAAACACCTCCAAAAGAGGAGGTGTTGTGTCTTAAAAAAATAAGAAAATTAAAAAAGAAACTACAGCGCATGAATTTCGTGGGAACGAAAAATATTTAAAGATCTTAGTCTAAGAAAAACACGATGAATAGTTCCTTTTCTGCAACGCTGTATTGCAAAAATGGCACGTAAAATTTTAAAAAATGACCCATTAAAAATAAAGCGTAGAAATCATTAGTATATTTTTATGATCAGTTTATGTTGGTTTTTTAACCATTTTCTTAAATATTACTATGCTTATTGAATACTGAAGAAACTCCTTCAAGGAATTTCTCCAGTAGCTGATTTTATTTGTTTGGAACTTCACAAGAGTCATCAGCACAAACAGGGCCATCCTGTTGCTCGATTTCAGCATCATTCGCAGTTTCAAGGGCTTTTTCTAACACTTGTACAAAGACTTCACGTGGTTGAGCACCCGCTAAAGCCACACGTTGATCAAAGACAAAGAATGGTACACCTGTTACTTTTAATTGATCATGAGCAACTTGTTCATCGAATTTTACAAAGTCAGCATATTCTTCAGAGTCTAGAACATCATCAACTTCGATCGGATTTAAGCCAATACGAGATGCGACATCTTCAATTGTTTCACGCTCACCAATCGGTAGGCCTTGTGTCATATAGCTATAGAAAAAAGCTTCTTCCGCTTCTGAACCTAAACCCTTACTTTGTGCAAGGTGAATGATACGATGGGCATTAAAGGTATTTCCTGAGTTGGCATTTTCCCAGTTAAATTGGATGCCTTCTTCTTTTGCCATTGCTGCAATATTGCGTTGCATATCTTCGACTTCAGGGATGCTACGTCCATATTTTTGCGCAAGACGTTCAGAGTTTGAAACTTCTTGACGCGTAGGTGCTTCAGGATCAAGTTCAAAACTGTGCCAATGGACTTCAAGTTCAATACCTGCTTGTTCAGCAGCAGCTTCTAAACGTTTTTTACCGATATAGCAAAAAGGACAAACCACATCTGACCAAATATCTACGCGCATGGGAAATCTCTACAATCTAATTCTGGATTATGATGGGGTTTGTTTGCATAAATTTAAAGTGAAACTTTTAAGTGATGCCCATTTTAAGCTTATTCAGCAAAAGTTATTTATTGTTATTTTGCATAATTAATATACAAAAAAGAGTCGCTTAGGATATTCTAAGTAATCTATAAGGATGTTCGGAGCTTGGTATGCGTCGACTTTTGATTGTTTTCGGTATCATCTTTCTGGCTGTTATTGGATTTTTCTACTATGACCATAGTTCAATAAAGAATGAAGAAGCCAATCGCCAAGCATTTGATTTGGTGATGACTGAAAAAATGCGGCAACTTTCTGAACAAGCCCAAGACCGTTCTAAACCAGTAAATATTGATATCCATGATAATCGGCTCAAAGGTGATTACAAAACCTTGTCTGAGTTTTTATTGAAATATTGGGCCAAGAATGTTGATACACGGAACACTTATTTAAATCAGCTCGCAGCGGCCAAATGGGATCATTTTTTAGATGTAAATCGTTTGGATGCAGACCGTAAACAGAACTATGTAGAAACAACACAGATGCTGGTGACTGTACGACAAGCAATGCAGCAATATCAGCAAAAAAATAGACAAAATAAAACCGAGGCTTTAAACGAATTAAAAAAAATAGATTTGCGTAAAGACCTCAAGAAACCCTTACAGGATAAGCTCGAACAGAATGCTGAACTTGACCCTGAAAATACCCTAATCCTAAATGAGCTACAAATTTTAGGTAAAGCTGAAACCATGTTTGATTTGTTAAAAAAATATGAGTGGCAGAAGCAGGGCAATCAAATTTTGTTTAAAGAAGATGCTCAAGTGAAACAATTTAATCAGTTATTTCAGGATGTACTGAAATTGAATAGCCAAATCAATCAGAAAAAAGAGCAAAATGCGGAAGTATTAGAAGAAGCCTTGTAAATTTTAGAAGTAGATGAATGAAAAATATAAAAATATGGTTGTTTTTTACAATGTTTATACTGCTATTGCTGGGTGGGATTGGCTATGTCTACCAGACGCCAATTCTCGTTCAGCAGGATTGTAAAAGTGTTGCTTTATATCGTTATCATTTTGGTGTTTATCAAATTGACCGAGATTCCATTCTGGATGTCGATACTTATAAACAGGTTTATGGATGGAAGCATTTTTTAGGCTTAGCCCCTATTTTATGTGCTGAACAAATTGAGTATGACCAATGTGTCGAGGAGGAAAAGCAAGCGGCTTTAAATGCTGAGCAGGAAAAACAGCAATGGAGCCTTGTGCGGGACAATTTATATATCAATCCTCAACGAGAATTGGCTTTAAAGTTTCCTTATGCAAATCGTTGTAGCATGTTTTTATCTGAACATGTTCTGCCTAGCAAAAGCCTGTCGATCATGGGTGAGCGTTTTTATCGACATTTGGGTTTTGGTGGTGAAGATGGGCCTTCTTTGAATGACACTATAGATTTAGCGAGCTTCAAGCAGTTAAACCCTTCCAATTTATATAAAGATAAACGGCATGTTTATCGCTACTTTAGTATGCTGGATGGGGGTAGTTTTTCTATTTTAGAGGGTGCAGATGCCAATAGTTTTGAGTTGCTCGGAGATTGCTATGCAAAAGACAAGCACAATATTTATGAAGAACGTTTTGGCAAACTTGACGATGCAGATTATGCAAGTTTTAAAACCAAATCTGATGCGGGATGTATTGCACAGGATAAAAATGGCTATTGGTTTTGGAATGATCGAAAAGCTTGGAAGGATATGAATAGTGAAGAAAAAGAGCGAGTCAAAGCGCTTCAATGAGGTTGATCTCGATTAGCGCTTGGTTTCTTCAATTTTTCCTTGCATTAAAAAAGATGCTAATAAGCTTTGAGATTTTTTGAGTTTGGCTAATTTTTCTGAAATATGTTCTAACTCCATTTCTAATGTCTCTTTGGCAACTGGGCATAAGGTAAGTTTTTCCTCAGCCAAATCGAAACATGGCAATAATAATTTAATGTCTTTTAAATGCATGCCTGCATCATTGAGAACTTTAATTTTTTGAATATCCTCGATGTTTGCTTGATTATAATCTCGATAGTGATTCGCTGTTCGTTGCGGACGAATTAATCCTAGCTCTTCATAATAACGGAGCATACGCGGGCTGACTTGAGTTATTTCAGCAACTTTAGCAAGATTCATAATAGACCTCTTATAAACTGAAATGGATCAGTTGAAAAAATTTATCGGTGGCTCTATTCAAGCTGTTGAGTGAGCAAAACCTATTTAATCTTTATTTCAGAATTTTAACAGTATTTACCGTTTATCTGAGCTTTAGTGAATCTCGCTATAATTTGTTATAGCCTATTTAATAGACAGTATTAAATGTATTGAATCATTTTATTGAATGTATAGGATGATTTATTTTTTAGGTGAAATGTATGAACTTTATCAAAGTTTCGATACTTGCAACGGCTCTTTCTGTTTGGTTACCCACTGTACAGGCAGAAGAAGTTGCCTCATTGCCTACCATTAAAGTGATGGCGGATTCTGAACTACGTCAAGAAGCTGTAGGTGTTATTCCTTATCAAGAAGATAAGGATGTACGTAAAGCGTTACAGCATCAGATCATTAAAAAAGAGAATGAGATCCAAAATTATGTGATAGGCGATAATTTTGCTGTGCTTGATATGCAGCCCAAAGCCTCTGAACCGAATATAAATCAAATTTCTTCACCATTACTCAGAGAGTATGTTTTGGCTGTAGCTGCTGGTTTGCAGTCCTCTGATCCTACAGCAGGTTTGTTTACCATGATGGAGCCACTTTCGATGGGGATGAATCGCGAGAAAGCCTTAGAAGCAGTTCGTAATGGAACTTTTAAGTTGAATATCGATGCTGACCGTTTAGATTTGATGTTAGGTGATAAATGGCGAAGCGGCTTACCGAAGTGATAATCTTTTAAATTTTAAGAATATTATAAAGTCAATCTGTAGATTGGCTTTTTTGTATATTGAGTTCTGTCCTAAAATTAAACTTGGTGAATGCTTGCAAATAATAGCGAGAACAATTCAACGACTACAGTTACAGCTTGGTTTCTAAACTGTCTGCATTAGATCAAGTGAGTAAAAGTAAAATGATCTATAAAAAACTCAAAATGAATAGAGTCTTTTAGGGAAAGTTGGATCACTTTTAATAAAATCCCCGCATTAAGCGGGGATTTTATATCTTAGTATTTAATTAAGAATTAAACACGTTCGATAATTGTCGCGATACCTTGGCCAAGACCGATACACATCGTTGCAAGACCGATTTGAGTATCTTGTTGTTCCATCACGTTCAACAATGTAGTGGTGATACGTGCGCCTGAACAACCCAATGGGTGACCCAATGCAATCGCACCGCCGTTTAAGTTGATCTTGTCTTGCTTGTCATAGATGTTCAAGCCTTTCATTACAGAAAGACCTTGAGCAGCAAATGCTTCGTTTAACTCGATGGTTTGGATGTCTTCCATTGTTAAGCCAGCACGTTTAAGCGCTTTCTGTGTTGCAGGAACAGGACCATAACCCATGATCGCAGCATCACAGCCTGCAATCGCCATAGAGCGAATCACAGCACGTGGCTTAAGACCTAAAGCTTGAGCACGTTCAGCAGACATTAACAACATTGCCGATGCACCATCAGACAATGCAGAAGAAGTCGCAGCAGTTACAGTACCACCTTTAGGATCAAATACTGGACGTAATGCTTTGAATGCTTCAAGGTTTGCATCTGGACGAATTACTTCGTCGATGTCGCAAAGGATTTTGAAGCCATTGGCATCATGACCTTCAACACCCACGATTTCGTTTTTGAAACGACCTTCCTGAGTTGCAGCCCAAGCGCGACGATGAGATTCAACACCAAACGCATCTTGTTCGTCACGGCTAATGCCATTCATACGACCTAACATTTCAGCAGTTAAGCCCATCATGTTAGATGCTTTCGCATAATGCTTAGATGCTTCTGGGTTAAGGTCGATGCCGTGCATCATACCAACGTGACCCATGTGCTCTACACCACCGATGATGAATACATCACCTTGGTTGGTTGCAATTTGCGCCGCAGCAGTATGGATTGACTGCATAGAAGAACCACAGAGGCGGTTTACAGTTTGACCACCAACAGTCTTTGGCAAGTCAGCCAATAACACGATGTTACGGCCAATGTTCATACCTTGTTCTAGGGTTTGGTTAACACAACCCCAGATCAAATCTTCAACTTCATTGACATCAAACTGGTTACGAGCAACTAAAGCACGAACCAATTCAGCAGATAAGCTGTCAGCACGTACATTGCGGAACATACCGTTTTTGGTTTTACCCATTGCAGAACGTACGCCATCAACGATGACAACGTCACGTGGATTTAAAGTAGCCATTCACGTTGCTCCTTAACCGTAGAATTTTTTGTTGTTTGCAGCCATGTCACGCAACATTTGTGGCGCTTCATAAGCCTTACCTAAGTGTGCATATTTGTCGCAAAGCGCAACATATTCAGCAACACCTGTTTGGTCGATGTAACGCGCTGGACCACCACGGAATGGAGGGAAACCTACACCCATGATCATTGCCATATCTGCTTCAGAAGCAGTAGAAACAATGTTGTCCTCTAAGCAACGAACAGTCTCGTTACAGAACGCGAGCATCATACGGTCAATAATTTCTTGAGCATCAAACTCGTGCTTTTCAGTGGTTGCCATCGTTGCAACAAGCTCATACGCAGTTGGATCAATAGATTTCGCTTTCTTACCTTTACGATCAAGCTCGTATTTATAGAAACCGATGTCATTTTTTTGACCAAGACGTTTGTTTTCGTACATGATTTCGATCGCGCCTTTATAGTCAGGCTTCATGCGGTCTGGGAAACCTTCAGCCATAACTTCAGCACCATGTACACCAGTGTCGATACCCACAACGTCGATCAAATAAGCAGGTCCCATAGGCCAGCCGAATTTTTCCATGACTTTGTCAACTTGTTGGAAGTCTGCGCCATCTTTAAGCAGAAGGTCAAACGCACCAAAGTAAGGGAACAATACACGGTTTACAAGGAAGCCAGGGCAGTCGTTTACAACGATTGGTGTTTTACCCATTTTCTGAGCAAGAACAACAGTTGTCGCAATTGCTTCTTCAGATGTTTTCTCACCACGGATCACTTCAACCAAAGGCATCATGTGAACTGGGTTAAAGAAGTGCATACCCACGAAGTTTTCAGGACGAGTCAATGCATTTGCAAGACGCGTGATTGAAATCGTAGAGGTATTTGAAGCAATGATTGTGTTGTCACGAACTTTTGCTTCTGTATCACGTAACACAGCTTCCTTGATTTTAGGATTCTCTGTGACTGCTTCAATCACGATGTCAACTTCTTTAAACTCGTCATAGCTTAAAGTAGGACGGATGCGTGCAAGTGTTTCACCCATTTTTGCAGGCGTCATCTTTTTACGTTCAACTTGTTTAGTCAACAAGCCATTCGCTTCAGACATACCCAAAGCAAGCTGTGGGTTACCGATGTCTTTCATGATGATTGGTGTGCCTTTGCTTGCCGCTTGGTAAGCAATACCGCCACCCATAATACCCGCACCTAAAACAGCTGCTTGGTTAACAGGGTGAGCACCTTTTTCATGTTTTTTCGATGCTTTTTTCACAACTTGGTCATTGATGAATAAACCGATCAATGCACCTGCTTGTGGTGTAATCGCAGCTTTAGCAAATGCTTCAGCTTCAATTTTTAACGCTTCATCACGTTTTTGACTTACACCTGCTTGAAGTGAATCAAGAAGAAGTTTTGGCGCAGGGTATTGAGCAGGGTTTGCTTTCGCAAGAACCACACCTTTAGATGAGTTAAACGCCATCATTTGTTCAAGCATGTCTAATTTAACAGGCTCTAATTTTTCTTGACGTTTTGCTTTCCAGTCTAAACGACCAGAGATTGCTTGTTTAACAAGATCAATCGCAGCTTCTTGGAGTTTGTCAGCTGCAACAACTGCATCTACAGCACCGTCTTTCAGCGCAGCATCTGGACGTTTGTTTGCTGAAGTCGCGATCCACTCAACCGCATTGTCAATACCAATCAAACGGCTTAGACGAACAGTACCACCGAAACCAGGAATGATACCCAGTTTAACTTCTGGTAAGCCCACTGTTGCAGCATTTGACATTACGCGGTAGTCACATACCAAACACATTTCAAAACCGCCGCCCAATGCAATACCATTGATCGCAGCAACTTTAGGAATCTCTAGATCTTCAAAAGCGTTAAAAATCTCGTGAACAGGCATTGCCCATTCTACAATTGCACTTTCACCTTGCTTAAAGTTTTCACCAAACTCAGTAATGTCTGCACCAACGATAAATGTTGATTTACCAGAGGTAACGATTAGACCTTTCACTTCACTGTTATTTTTTACAGCTTCAATAGCAGCTTTAAAGTCTTCAATCGTTGCACGGTTGAATTTGTTAACAGACTCACCTTGTAAGTCAAAGCGGAATTCTGCAATTCCGTCCGAAAGCAATTGGACGGTAATGGCATTGCCAGCGTGGATCATGCCCTGATCTCCTTTTTTGGAGGACTTCTTAAGTTGATGTTTTGAAGTGTGTATGCAATTCCCGCACACATTTCGACTTCACTAATCTTACGATAACTATATCTAAAAATAACCTAACAAGTTGTATCAAGCCGTGACGCAAGGGTCATCAATTTTTTTTGAGTAGAAGATTAAATTAAGCTTTTAAATTTTAATAATTTTATAGGTTTATTATATAAATATTTGAAATTTATTGATTTAATGTAAATTTCTTTGAACATTTCTTTAGCGAAATGGATAATAATAGGCATACATAGTGATTCATTTTTTTTGTCATTTAGGTCAATTGATATTGAATTTAATTTTTCGCCTATGAAATTTTGAAAATAAATTGAATATTCTGTATAGCAAATGTAATATTTGTTTGGTATTTATCACAAAAAAGAACCCATTATGTCTATACAGAAAAAGAAACTTGCATTCACTGCTATTTGTTTATCATTATTACTTGTTGGATGTGGAGGCGGTGGTGACTCCTCATCAAATAATTCGAACACTTCAACGGCACAAGACAGCTTAGATAATGGAACTCGCTATTATTTCGTTGATTATGAATTAGACAATGATTCTGATAATTTAACTATGGAATATTTTGAAATTTTTAATAAACAGTTTAAGGATACGGAAGCTAACAAAAGTTTAGATGAATACATATTAACAGCCAACAAATTATATACTCCGCGAGATATTGCGGTGAATACAGTTGCATTAAATTCTTTGACTTCATGGACCTCAACATTCATTGGTAATGTTAAAACGGATATTAAACTAGAAAAAATTGATATCTCAGGAAAAAATATTTTTGATACGGTTTTACCTGGCTATCGTAGTTTAGGTTTTGATAGTGAAAATAGTTATTTTGAAGCACGAAAATTATTAGCTTCATATGGCAATGATCGTTTTCCACAGGGAAGTAACTGTTATCGTTTTATTTCTCGAAAGAATAACCAAGACTATTTTAGCTTCAATACAGATAATGAGTTTAATCAAACATTTGAAGAATTTAATAACGACAATCTTGGCTATGTTGATTATTTGAATAAAAAATATGAAGCATTAGGTATAACTTATCGCTATTCAAGTGGTAGCTGGCAAAATGTTCCGTGGACGACCATTTATGAAACCGATACGGGTGTGGGGAATAGTGATGCGGTAGCAGTTAAATATCAAAATAGGACATATTTGGCGGATTACAACAGCAGTATTGAATGGACGAGTACTAAAGAAATTAAACAATGGGAAAAACTGCTGGGAATAGCCACAACAGATGAACAAAGAAGAACAGCAACGTTAAATATTGAGAAACTTAAGAAAGGGTGCGCTGTATATAATTCAAAAGCTGCATCAGCTTTGGCTTCTTTAAGACTGATTGATTGGAATAAATAAGAAAAAAACTTAGATGTCTGTCTAATAAAACTTAAACCAAATTTGTAGTCACCTCTACAAATTTGGTTTGTTTTTAATAATAATTAATAAAAAACATCCAATTAGATCATTGTGGCTTTTTGATTTATAGATTTGTTATAATTTGTAGAAACATTCTCCCTTTTTGAGATTTAAAATTCTATCAGCACATGTTGCTTGATTAACCTGATTAATGAAAAGAGTGCTGTATGATTAAATGGATCATATTGGCGATTTTTGTGATTTCTGCTTTGTATATCCAAAATCGCGGTAAAGTGCGACATTCGTTTTATCGTCAATTTTTTGACCATTCAACGATACTCGCACCAATTAACTTTCTCATGTATATGTTTTCAAAAGTGCCGAATCAGCCGTATATCGACACACAACATTTTAAAGATTTAAAAGTGTTAGATGAAAACTGGGAAATGATTCGTGAAGAGGCGCAAGCGTTATATGCCAAAGGTGGAATTAAGGCTTCAAGTACATATGATGACTTAGGCTTTAATTCATTCTTTAAAACAGGTTGGAAACGGTTTTACCTAAAATGGTATGACTCAGCGCATCCGTCAGCAGCAGAACTCTGCCCGAAAACAACTGAATTGTTGAAAACCTTGCCAAGTATTAAGGCGGCAATGTTTACAGAGCTTGCACCTGATAGTCGATTAGTGCGCCATCGTGATCCTTATGCAGGTTCATTGCGTTATCACTTGGGGCTCATTACACCAAATGATGATCGTTGCTTTATTGACGTAGATGGTCAGCGTTATTCATGGCGGGATGGTGAAAGCGTGGTTTTTGATGAAACCTATATTCATTATGCTGAAAATACCACGGACCAAAATCGTATTATCTTCTTTGCTGATGTAGAGCGCCCATTAAAAACAAGGTTTATGCAGCGCTTTAACCACTGGTTTGGTAAAAAAGTGATGACAGCTGCCAGCTCTCCAAATGAGGCGGGCGATCAAACAGGGGGGTTAAACAAAGTTTTTGGTTATGTGTACCAAATCCGCATTAAAGCCAAAGCCTTGAAAAAAACCAATCGTCAGTTGTATTACTTTTTAAAGTGGTTCTTGATGTTAGGGATTTTCTTCCTGATTTTTATTCGACCATATATGTCACAGATCATTGCATTTTTTGAAAAAATGATTTGATTTAAAGCGCCCATCAGGGCGTTTTTTTAATAACAAATTTTGACTTGAGTTTAACGCTCGTTTTTTTTAATTTACTTTCATAATTTATAAAAGCGCTGGAAAACACAAAATGTTTAAAAATTTAGCCTCAGAAATGATGGGTATGAGTGATATTGGAACAATTATTGAGCCACATGATTTCAATAAAACAGATATTGATGATTATATTTTTCATGAAGATAACGAGAAAATTTTCTTTGTCATCAAAAGTAAAACAGATGAATATTGTTTTACTAATGTGGCCTTTATGCACCTCGATGGTAAAAGTGCGATCAGTAAAAAACGCATGTTGTACCGCTACTTGTATAAGCACAACCCAATTAAAAATGTACTTTTAGAAACCGCTGGTACCGTGGATTTAGATGCTGAAATCAAGTTCCAATTAGGTGAACAGCATTTCTCTATCGATATTGATAAAAAACAAATCGAGAAAATTCGCGATCTCTATAAAGCATTATTTACCATTGGTGAAACCTGCAAAGAGATCAATCGTAAACGTAATGTGCTATTACAAAGCACTGACAATGTGCAGAAAATGTTTAACTTACGAGAGCTCAGTGAACAGGCAATTTTAAATTTACCTGAAATCATCAATCAGACTGCGCAACAAGTTGAAGATTATGCCAACCAGCGTATTCGACAAATTGAGAATTATGATTTTTCTGAAATTTTTGATCGCTATTTAAAAAATTGATGTTTAGACTTTTAGTCAAAAATTAAAACGCTCGAAAGGGCGTTTTTTATTATGTAAATCGATGATTTTATAGTCATATTTAACTCGAAATTCAGATAGAATAATATTTTATATGGGGAAACTTTGAAGAGCGTGATGCAAAAATTTCATACTAAAATTGATTGGTGGATTTTAGGCTTTTTAATCGCAATGACAGGTCTGCTGATTCAATTGCTCTTTACCATGTATGCAAAGGGCACTATCGTTGAATATCCTGAACATACAGCGGTGTATATTTTAACCATTGCTGTGATTTGGTGGCCAGTTTTCAATACACGCTATATCGTTGAAAATGAAGCATTGATCATTCATAGTCTTTTTTTAAAATGGCATATCCCTTTGACAAGCATTCAAAAGATTAGCAAAACCAATAATTCAA
Organism: Acinetobacter sp. RIT698; assembly: GCF_009668065.1. NCBI lineage: Bacteria > Pseudomonadati > Pseudomonadota > Gammaproteobacteria > Moraxellales > Moraxellaceae > Acinetobacter > Acinetobacter sp. RIT698. Next base: position 155,760 of record NZ_WJYH01000002.1, on the reverse strand, counting down.
TTTCATCACCTGCATTATCTTTAGATCGTTTGAAAATCGAATATATGAAAGACGGAAAAATCAAACAGGTCTTGGTTTCTCCAAGAGATCAGCAGGCCTTTCGTCAGGCAGTAGAAGTAAATAGTTCTCAGATTTAAATAAATAGAGAATAGCGATCGTGTGTGATAAATATTTTAGAATCATCATAAAGGAATTCATTATGGGCTTTTCTTTACTGTTTATACGGATAAAAAATCAGGAGATTGTCGATGCCGATCGTGATGGACTCGCCAAATTTTTAGCGGAAAATGAATTATCTGTTCATACTCAAGTAGGCAGTGGAGCATTAGTTGATCAGAATGAAAAGGCTTTAGCTTTTAATGGTTATGTGAGTGATTTATATTTAGACCCATTAGAGCAACCTAAACCTATTACAGGTGGAATATACCATGCCACACTAAGTGAAGAAGAATGCATCTTTATTTATGATCTGTGCATGGCTGGAAAAATGCTGATCGTCAATCCGCAAGCTAATCCTATGTATATCATCCCAGCTACTAATCATGAGCAACACAATATTCCCGATTTGAATGATGCTGTATGGGTGAATAGTGCAGCAGAAATGTTGCTTGTACTTTCACAAGGCTTTAATGCATTTAAAGTTTATAAAGAGAAAGTAATGAGGCAATATAATGATAAAGATCATCCTCAAGCCTGATTTTTATAAACGGTAAAATAGCTCTTTTATAGACATGAAAGATAAAGGATAAAGTCTAACTAAAGGTTTGAATAATGTTAATAATCAACTATATGAAAATAAAAACAGTGAAAATTTAAACGATTTACACTTGTGATTTTACGAAATATTGGTTAATAATGATTCAAAATAAATAGTACAGTGAATCTATATAATGAAAAAAACAATATTTTTTATAATCAATGCTTTAATTTTAACAGCTTGTGGTGGCGGATCAGATGATTCAAAAAAAGAATCAAATAAATTTGATACCCTATACTCATTTCAAGGTGGAGGTTCTAACTTACTACCGAAAGCAAAAACTTACCATATAAAGGAGAATAAAAATCTTTTGGTTCAAGATGCTTCTATAGAAGAAACTTCAAAATATTATCTAACTCAAAATGCGATTTCGACATTTAGCTCACCACAATTAGATCAAAACACATTTTTGCTGAGTGAGTCTGCAACATTTGATGGAAAGAAATTACAATATTCAGTGAGTAATTATATTGCTGAACGACCTTTGGTTTTATCTTATCAATATAAGAAAATTGATGTCTCAGGGCAATTGATCACGGATGATATTAATAACCCAATCCGTCAAATGAATAGTAGTGCGGCAGGTCAGATTTTAGTTGCAATCTTAGGGTTAGGTTATTCGCCAAATGAAGTATTTCCCAAAGGCTCTATTTGTTGGCAAAGTTTGTCAGCCAATAGTAATCAGGAATATATTGAGTTCTTACCGTATATCGTTGATGCAAAGGTATTTGCAGATTTAGAAATAGAAGCAACAGGAAATTGGAGTAATGTGGCTTGGACTCGATTCAAAGATAAGGAAAACACCCTATATAGCAATGTAAAGCTCACAATAGATGGAAAAGACTATCAAGGAAAATATCATCCTCAAAATGAATTTTTTTATCATAAATCTGATGAGTTGGCGTGTAATTGGATGAACCATACCGCTTATAAAGCTGTTAATCAGCCCTTTGAAAAATGAAAAATCAAGATATTTTCCAATTGAAAGCGCAAGTAATTCACTCAAGTAGACTTGAAAAATGGATGATCTAACTACATCATCCATTTATAGTCCAAAGTTAAAAGTCTACTGTGAACGAAAACGCACGTGAAAATATCGAAAAGATTCTAGCCAATATGACGACTTTACCTGGCGTGTATAAAATGCTGGGAAAAGAGGGTGAATTATTATATGTCGGAAAAGCCAAAAATCTAAAAAATCGCGTACTGAGTTATTTTGTCAAAACCATTGAACACCCGAAAACACAGGCTTTGGTTGCACGTATTTATAATATTGAAACCCTTGTCGTCCGTTCTGAAACCGAAGCTTTATTGCTCGAACAGAATCTAATAAAACTGCATCGCCCACCGTATAACATTATGTTGCGTGATGATAAATCCTATGTCTATATTTTTGTCTCCGCAGATAAACCTTATCCGCGGATTGCTTCAGGGCGAGGCAAAGGCAAACATCAAGTGGGTAAGTTTTTTGGACCCTATCCAAGCGCTTATAATGCAAGAGATACGCTTTTAGTTCTACAAAAATTATTTAATGTCCGCCAATGTGAAAACAGCTATTTTTCACAGCGTAAACGTCCTTGTCTGCAATATCAGATCAAGCGTTGTACTGCGCCTTGTGTGGGGCTGATTTCAGCCGAAGCCTATAATGAAGATGTACAAAACTCGATTCGTTTTTTAAATGGTGATACCAAAGAACTGAATCAGGAATTGATTCAAAAAATGGAACAGGCGGCAGAAAATTTAGAATTTGAGAAAGCAGTATTTTACCGTGACCGCATGGCCTTACTGCGTGATGTCCAAGCACAACAAGCCATTTATAAAGTTAAAGGCGAAGCGGATATTCTTGCCATTGCCTATCAAGCGGGTGTGACCTGTGTACAGATCATGCATGTGCGTAATGGGAAAATGCTGGGTGGGAAAAGTTATTTTCCCGATATGTTGGGTGATGATTTGGGGCAAATGTTATCTGATTTTATCGCCAATTTTTATTTTCAGGTCGCAGATGAAGTTCCTGCTGAACTGATTGTCAATGTGAATGTGACAGACCGAAAAGAACTAGAAGAAGCTTTACATCAACAGTTTGAAAAGAAAATTCAGATTAAACACAATGTTCGTGAAACTCGTGCTGAATGGCTTGAGTTGGCTGAAATGAATGTTCAGCATGCGATTAAAGGAAAATTAGCCAATCATTTAGAATTAAATGAGCGTTTTCATCAATTGGAACAAGTTTGCGGACGACCTGTTGATCGTATTGAGTGTTTTGATATTTCGCATACTATGGGCGAAGCAACCATTGCATCATGTGTGGTTTTTGATGCAGGTGGCGCACGTAAACGCGATTATCGTCAATTTGCGATTGAAGATATTACCGGCGGTGATGATTATGCCGCTATGCGCCAAGCCTTAACACGCCGTTATAAAAAAGCCATGTTACCCGATTTATTACTGATTGATGGGGGTAAAGGGCAACTTCATATGGCGATGGAAGTTATGCAAGAGCTTGGTTTAGATGCATTTATGGTGGGTGTTTCCAAAGGTGAAGGGCGTAAACCCGGTTTAGAAACACTGCATTTTACCGATGGCACGAAGATTCAGCTTCCTGAAGACCATAAAGCTCTGCATTTGATTCAGCAAGTCCGTGATGAAGCACATCGCTTTGCAATTACCAAGCATAGAGCTAAGCGAGATAAACGTCGTGGAGGGTCGGTACTTGAGGCTATTCCGGGCTTGGGTCCAAAACGTCGCCGTGATTTACTGACCCATTTTGGTGGTATTCAAGGGGTACTTAAAGCCTCTGAACATGACTTAAAAAATGTTCCTGGTCTAGGCGATGTTATGGCACGAATGATTTATAAAGTGTTGCATGAATAATATCGTTATTGTTCTCGATGATGAGTAGCATTTGCCAAAACAACCATTGACGCATGAGTCACTGATCATTTTCATCTCACGTTAAATATGAAACAGTACAGCAAAGATCGAAAAATTGGACAGATCATGTCATTAGAATCGCTATTTCAGCAGATTGAACAGGAAGAATGGATTGATATTCCTCGAGGATGGTTGCAGGGGCGTACCATCTTTGGTGGTCTCGTTGCAGGTATGTTGGTTTATAAAGCAATTGCAACCATTCATGATCCAGTTAAAAAGTTGTTAAGTTGTAGTGTCACTTTTGTTGGACCTGTTGAAGAAACGCCAGTGAAATTGACTGCTGAAATCCTGAGACAGGGTAAATCAGTCACGACGATTGAAGTCAGATTGTGGCAAAATGAGGCTGTGCAAAGTATTTTAATTGCAAGTTTTGGTAGCCAACGGGATTCTAAAATTCAAGTGTCTTTAGAGCCTCAAGCCCCTGATTTTCCGTCACTTGATCAGATTAATATTGTCCCTAAATATTTACCTTTTCCAGAGTGTGTAAAAAATTTCCAACTGGCATGGACTGAAGGGAATTATCCAATGTCAGGCAGTAAACAACCTGATTTTTCAGGTTGGTGTCGTTTTGACCCTGAGCTACATGCCAATCGAGCAATGAATGTCTCAGATATCATGACCTTAATGGATGTTTGGCCACCCGGTGTATTGCCGATGTTTAAACTGCCAGCACCTGCAAGTACACTGACGTGGCAAGTAACGTTTATCCATCCTTTACAAAATCAGTTGAATGATTGGTTCAAATATAAAGTGATTACAGACTTTGCTGAGCATGGATATGCAACAGAACATGCCTATCTTTGGGATGAACAAAATCGACTCATTGCGATTGCAAGACAAACGGTTACGGTATTTACCTAGTCGACAGTTTCATGTGAATCGTTTAAAGTACTAAGGAAATAGAGCTTCACTCTAAATTATTATTTACCTTCATTCGGGTAAGTAGGGGACTCACTGGCGGTGTCTATGACTACAGGTCGTATCCTGAATATTCCAAATATCTTGACGCTTGCTCGAATCGCGTTAATTCCTGTTTTTTTAATTATTGCCTATTGGCCACCTGCAATTGGAGTGGCTGGACATACTGGTGGTATGACGCGTCATATTATCTTGACTGCAATTTTTGTTGTTGCTGCAGTCACAGATTGGTTTGATGGTTATCTGGCACGAACATTAAATCAAACCTCAGCTTTTGGGCGGTTTTTAGATCCAGTTGCAGATAAATTAATGGTGGCAGCAGCATTGATTGTTTTAGTGCAGTGGCAACCATCAATCACTATGGCATTTGCTGCAATTGTGATTATTTCACGTGAAATTACAGTTTCAGCACTGCGTGAATGGATGGCTGAATTAGGTGCACGTACCAATGTGGCAGTCTCCACGGTGGGTAAATATAAAACAGCCTTTCAGATGATTGCAATCACGGTGTTTTTACTGAATTGGCAGCCGCTTGAAATACTGGCTTATGCCTTGTTATATACCGCGGTCATTTTGACACTCTGGTCGATGTTTATTTATTTAAAAGCAGCGTGGCCTTATTTAAAACAGCCTTAATCTGCGCAAATGAATGCAATATACAGATCAAAGCCTTTCTCTCGTGAAAGGCTTTTTTTGTGCTTGAAAGTCAGTACAATGGAAAGATTGATGAAAACAGATACAAATCATTAAACATCATCTTGTGCTATATTGAAAATCCATCAAATTACAAGAAACACTGTAACTGGAATATTGAGAAACACGCCATTGCAGGTAAAATTAAGGAATACACATGGCAGCATTGCTTTATTTATCGAATCAAAATCTGTATTTATTGGATGGGAATAAAAGTATTACGGTTCCTTGCCAAGCGATTGACTTATATAAAAAGAATTTAGTTGAGATTCAACAACGTAAAGATTGGAAAACCAAAGGTACGGGTGCACAGTTCATGGGAGCATCGTCACAAAATGATGAGGTGGATTTAAACCATATTTTCCCCACAGATGTTGCTCTTACTGTTGATCATAAAATGATTTATACCGCTTGTTTGCAAGAAGGCACTTCGATCAATATCAAATCATTGACAGATTTACAAGAAACCGAAGGCTTAGTATTACGAAAGAATGATTTTGTGGTGCAGGACATGGCTTATGATGAGTCCAAAAAGCGTTTAGCACTATCCGTCAACACACAGGGCTATGAACGACATATTTGTATTCTGCCTTTAGACGCCAATCGAACACAGTATTTGACCGAAGGGGATTGTCAGGATTCAAATCCATGTTTTGATCCGCGAGATACCATGCAGTTGTATTATGATTCGTGTGGTTTAGCCTATGGTGAACACCGTATTGCCTATAGTCCCAAAGAAATTTTTCATTTGGATATGGGAACAGGCGAGTTGCAAACAATCGCTTCAAATCCAAAGTTTGATTTCTTTAAACCAAAAATGGATGGGCTGGGTAATTTGTACTTTATTAAGCGCCCATATTCCCGTGATGGTTCTCACCAATCTCCTTTAACAACGTTTAAAGATATTATTTTTGCGCCTTTTAAAATTATTCGTGCGATTGTGGGGTGGTTGGATTTCTTTACTCAACGCTATACGGGTGAATCGTTAAAAACAACGTCTGGAAATAATCCAGCCAAATCGCAACAAAAGTCAGAAGAAGAACTATTTGTTGAAGGTAATTTGATTAAGGCTCAGCAAAACTTAGAACGTAATCAGAAGGCTGGCGAAAAATATCCTGGGATGATTCCAAACTCGTGGGAGTTGATCAAAATGACAGCTTCTGGTGAGATGATCGTATTAAAAAAGGGCGTGATGAGTTTTGCTTTAAAAGACAATTCTATTTTTTATTCCAATGGAAAATATTTGGTTGAAATTGATCAAAACAACAATGAGACCTTGCGGGTTGAAGCAAAGCTAATTTCAAAAATTATCTGTTGAGGTTTTGTGTTTCCACACTACATTTAGATAAACCAAAGCCGAAATGAGACTTTGGTTTATCTAAGAAATTGCTTTGAGAACGAGACAAAATATCAGGCTTAATTAGTTTTTGATAATCGTCAAAGAGGTATGTTCAAAGCGCGATTTTAGCTTGTCTGTATCTGTCAGTGAGAACGTCCCTTTTTCAGATTCCCGAGAAAGAAATACTGAAAGCGATTGAAAATCTACACGGCTAATCAGTAAATCTTGTATAGAAACAGTCCATTTTTCACCTGAATGTAGTCGCGCAATTTGGTTCGAAATGTGGTTAAGCAGATCCATTTTATTCATCCTGATGCAAGTGATTGGAAATTTTTATCTTGAAAATAAAAACTCACTGAGTTGATCACTTAAAATATTTTTAACCTGTACACATAAGCTTTAAAGCCATCCGAGATGACTATCATGTGACATTAATATTGCATTTTCGTGACAAGTAAACGTGGATATCCGATTAAAATAAATAAACTTTATTTTTTTCTGTCGAAAAATTTGAATTTGCCAAAATATATTCAATTTCTTCTTTTGCCGCAGTTTGCAGTTTGCTACGTAAAGCATTTAGGCTCTGTTCGATTAGCGTTTCTGCTTCTAACTCAAGACGTAGACGAACACTTTCCAACTCTGAAGTCATTTGTGCATCTGTGATGCGGAATTGCCCATTGGCATAATCTATTGCTGGATAATCAGGATTTTTAGTGTATTTTTCACTATATTCTGAAATTTCAATATCAATTTGTTGACGTAAATTTTGTAAGGTCAATTGTTGATGTTCAAACTGCTGAATTTCATCTTGTTGTAGTTCTAAATTATATGCGTGCTGTAGTGCTCGTTTTTCAGCTAAAGATTTTTCAAGAGCCAATTGTCTACGGATTCGCGCTTCTTCAATCAGCTGGGCTTTTAGCTCAGCATAGGCGTGTTCAACTTGGAGTTGCGCCACTTGCATTTGGCGTTGGTCGTTACTTAGCCAGTCCTGTACATTTGTTGTCGGGCTGAGAAGGTCACAGATGCGGTTGAGGTCATCTACAAAAGTTTGGCGTACCGCTTCAGGCGTATCTAACCAGCGCTTTTTAAAATCTTGACCGACATTTAATGTCACCACATATCTCCTTGATATAAAATGAGAATGAAGAATTAAAGTTTAAATGTTTGAGGCGAAACACCCATTCGTCGATAGGCTTTATATTTCTCTCGACCAATTTGTTTTGCTGACTCAGCATTTTCAATAATTTCTATAATGTGACTAAATTGTGTCACTTGTTCAAGTGCTTGATTGTTAAAATTAAACACAATCCAGTCTAAAGACTCAGGTAATCTTGAAGAAATACAGATCGGTGCATCAATTTGATCAATTCCATGCGCAATAAAACTGGTCGGATCAAAACTCCATAAACGTTCATCCAGTTGTTGCTGCATGTCTACATCAGGGCAATGCAACCAAACTTTGGCTGCATTTCGTAAAATTTTACGACATAAACGACAGGCACTTTCCACCTGCCGTTCAGGGCTTTTTTCAAACAAATAAAAGCTAATTTTAGCCATTCTTTTGTACACGGTTGGCAATTAATTGCATCAACAATGGTACTGGACGTCCTGTTGCACCTTTATTTGCACCAGAATTCCACGCTGTACCTGCGATATCTAAGTGTGCCCAACGATAGTCACGGGTAAAGCGTTGTAAGAAACAGGCCGCTGTAACTGCGCCAGCTTTTGGACCCCCAATATTGGCAATATCGGCAAATGGCGAATCAAGTTGTTCTTGATAATCGTCATATACGGGCATACGCCATACACGGTCAAATGCAGTGTGTCCTGCTGCTGTAATTTCTTCTGCAAGTTCATCATCTGGTGTAAATAAACCAGAAACCACTGAACCTAAAGCGACCACACAAGCACCAGTCAGTGTTGCAATATCAATCACTAATGCAGGATTAAAGCGCTTAATATAGGTTAAGGTATCACAAAGGACTAAACGACCTTCGGCATCGGTATTCAGGATTTCAACCGTTTGCCCACTCATGGTGGTTACAATATCACCAGGGCGAGTTGCATGACCAGAAGGCATGTTTTCAGCGGCGGCAATTGCACCGACAACATGAATCGGGAGTTTCGCTTCACAAAGTGCACGAATCGTACCCAGTACAGATGCTGAACCACACATATCAAATTTCATTTCATCCATGCCTAAGCCTGGTTTTAATGAAATACCACCTGTATCAAAAGTCACACCTTTACCCACGAGCACGATCGGTGCTTGATCAGGATTGGCTTTATATTCAAGCGTAATCACACGCCCTGGACGATCAGAACCTTTGCTTACCGCAAGAAAAGCATGCATGCCTAGATCAGCAAGTTGTTGTTCTTCAAGTACAGTCACTTGTAAAAGCTCAGGGAATTCAGCTGCTAAAGCATGTGCTTGTTCTGCTAAATATTCAGGGAAGCAAATATTAGGAGGGCAGTTACCTAAGTCACGAGCAAAGTTTTGTCCCTTTTGAACAGCTTCAATAAGCGTGATCTGCTCTGCACTCAGACTCGATTGCGTTGCAATAAATTCAATATTTTCTAAAGTAAATTCATTCTTCTTCGATTTGAATTCATCATAAGCATACGCAGCTTGCGTCAAATTTAATGCAAATAGATAATGTAACTCAGACGGCAAAGCCGAAATATCAATGCTAATTTTTTGGAATTTTTTTTGTGAAGCTTTGATAATGGTTTGTGCGATTTTTGCTAATTTCGCGGCTTTAATTTCGGAGGCTTTATCTATGCCGACTAAAGTACATTGCGTAACTTGAGTTAGCTTTCCGATAAGTGGTAGAGTTTCGTTTAAACTTGCTTTGAATTGAGTGTTTTCAATTATGCTGCTCAAGTCATTGATTTTATATGTTTCTTGAGCTTGCTTAGCGTTTTCAGAATCCACCAGAATAAATAACGACTGGCTAGATGTAGACGCTGAAAATGACGTATTGATCGTAAGTTTCATGTGTTGTCTTTGTGCCTTTTGTACATTTCAAATCATTAAACCATTGAACCACTTCAAATGGTAGAATTTCAATCTAGTTTTATAATTTTAACTTCGGGTAAACTAGCGCTACATCACGATATTACCCTTATTTGGAAGATTAATTTGATTATTCGACGTTACCTTGTCAAACAAGTCGTTTCGACCTCTCTTGTGGTTGTCACATTATTGACAGTCATTATGATGGGTGGGCAATTGATTAAACGATTTGGTCAAGCTGCTATGGGGCGTGTAGATCCGAGTATTCTATTGAGTATTATCGGTTTTCGTTTACCTGAGTTTTTGACTTTAATTCTTCCTTTGGGTTTCTTTATTGGGTTGATGCTGGTTTTTGGTCGTTTATATGTCGATCATGAAATGGCGGTACTGAACGGGAGTGGTATTAGCCGTATTCAAGTCGCCAGATTATTGATCCCACTGACCGTTATTTACTTGTGTGTACAAAGTGTCTTAATGATCTGGATGTCTCCATGGGGAATTCGTCAATATGAGCAACTGATCTCTACACAAGCGGTACGAACGGGCTTTGATTTAGTTCGGCCACGTGAGTTTATTTCTTCGGGAGCTTATACGATTTATGCTGGCTCTTTATCTGAAGATCGTAAAAATCTAAAAGATATTTTCTTTTATCAACGTGCTGAAAAAGAAGGTAAACCTGATGTCATGATTTTGGCAAAGGAAGCAACACGGATTGAAATTGCCAATGAAACTGCCAGTGTTGTCGATTTAGTCCAAGGCCGTCGTTATGAAATTTATCCTGGAACACCCAAATATAGTCAAACTGAATTCCAATCATATCGTTTGCGTTTAGAAAATAATAAAGAAGCCAAGTTTGAAAGTGATGAAGTCGAGGGGCTATCATTTGGCAAATTGCTTGAAAATAGAAATGACCCCGTTGTGGCAAGTGAATTGGGATGGCGTTTATTTGTTCCATTTTCTATTATTGTCGCTTTAATGCTGGCAACAGCACTATGTGAAGTCAGCCCTAGACAAGGTCGCTATCTCAAACTTTTCCCTGCATTATTGATTTTTGCCAGTTTAATTGTGGCACTTATGGCAATACGAACTCGTATCAGTAAGGATGAGGTGGGTGTTTGGGCATATCCTGCAGTGTTATTATTCTATGCTGTTGCTGCCGCTCTATTTTCAAGAAAACAGAAATTAGCACCTAAGATTAAAAAGCAAATACAGCGAGTAAAATCATAATGTTAGCACGTAGAATTGTCGCAAAACATGTGACGAAAACCACCTTGCTCGCCATGTTAGGTGCGACCGCAGTTCTTGCCAGCTTACAGATCTTATTCACCTATTTGGGTGAGTTAAGTGATCTAAAACAAGGCTATACGGCTTGGAATGCATTGCAATATGTTTTATGGGGTGCACCTCGTTATTTGTATGAGATTCTTCCAATTGCTGCCTTGATCGGCGCTGTATTGGGCTTAGGCTCAATGGCTTCCAACAGTGAATTGATTGTGATGCGAGCGGCGGGTATTAGCCTATGGCGTATTGTCGGTTGGGTGATGCGTTCAGCAATGCTTTTGGTGGTGCTTTCATTTTTATTGACGCAATTTGTGATTCCCTATACCAACGAGCAGGCGAAAAGTGTTAAAAGCCATCGCAGTGTCGCGGCGCTTGGGGAAGTTAAAGGTTATTGGACGCGTGAAGGGCAACGCTTTATTTATATTGATTATGCCAATTCACAAGGAACGCTAAAACAAGTTCAAGTTGTCGATTTTGACGAAAATTATCGAATGAAATCGTTACTGAATTCGGAAGAAGGTCAGTTCTTAAAAGAGGGTCAATGGAATTTAAAACAAAGTGCCCAAGTCAATTTATTGGACAATGGTCAAGCTCAAGTTGTCAATAAAAACCAACAGGATTTAGCGCTCGCATTGCAACCGAAATACGTGCATATGGTGACAATCAATCCTGAGGACTTAGCACCTACACAGTTATTGAGTTTTATGCAATATATGCATGAATATAGCCAAGTACCGAAGACGTATCTGTTGGCTTTCTGGAAAAATATCGGTTCACCATTTGCATTGCTTGCTTTGGTCTTGATTGCCTGTTCATTTATTTTTGGGCCTTTGCGTCAACAATCTATGGGTTTTCGTTTAGTGATCGCATTATTTGTTGGTTTAGGCTTCTATTACATACAAGACTTCTTGGGTTATGCAAGTTTGGTCTACGCACCATCTCCAGCTTGGTTTGTATTTTTGCCAATTGTATTGATGTTTGGTATCGGCAGTTATTTGTTGTATAGAGCAAGATAATTTTATGAATCAATTGGTTAGATTGGTTGGATTTTAACTAGATTAGAAATTTAGATGATGGCAACCCGTTTTTGCCATGGTCATAGCATAGAGTCTGCCGTAAAAAAACGGTAAGATGTAACGATTAATTTGTAAACAGTAAAGAGTGTAAATCATGACGGATGCAACTGCTGGCAAAATCCCTCACGTTCTGGTGATTATGGATGGTGTGGGTCATCGTGAAGCGGTCGAAGATAATGCGTTTTTAGCAGCAAAAACGCCAAATCTAACCATGATGCAAGAAAAGCATCCGCATAGTTTAATTTCAGGTTCAGGTGAAGATGTTGGTTTGCCAGATGGGCAAATGGGTAACTCAGAAGTGGGTCATATGAACTTGGGTGCAGGTCGTGTGCTGTATCAAGATTTTACTCGTATTACCAAAGACATCCGTACAGGCGATTTTTTCGAGCATGAAGTTCTGATTGATGCGGTAGAAAAAGCCAAAGCGGCAAATGGTGCATTACACATCATGGGATTGTTGTCAGAGGGTGGTGTCCACTCTCATCAAGACCATATTATTGCGATGTGTGAGCTTGCCTTGAAGCGTGGGGCAAAAGTCTATTTACATGCGTTCTTAGATGGTCGTGATACACCACCACGGAGTGCAAAACCTTCTTTAGAAAAACTCGATGCGGTATTTGCACAATATCCAAATCAAGGCCGTATTGCCACGATGATTGGACGTTACTTTGCCATGGATCGTGATAATCGTTGGGATCGTGTGGAACAAGCTTACCGTCTGATGACTGAAGGAGAAGCTTTACGTGTTGTTGATTCAGCAGTTGAAGGTTTAGAGCAAGCTTATTCAGCCAATGAAAATGATGAATTTGTTAAAGCAACCCGTATTGGTGAAATTGCAAAAATCCAAGATGGCGACAGTGTGGTCTTTATGAATTTCCGTGCAGACCGTGCCCGTGAAATTACCAAAGCATTTGTAGAGCAAGACTTTGCAGGTTTTGAGCGTAAAGTAGTACCACATCTATCTAAATTTGTAATGTTAACGCGTTATCAAGCGACGATAGATGCACCAGTGGCATATATGCCAGAAGGTTTAAAAAATTCAATTGGTGAATACTTATCTTCTTTAGGCAAAACGCAGTTACGTATTGCTGAAACAGAAAAATACGCTCATGTGACTTTCTTCTTTAGTGGTGGTCGTGAAGATGAATATCCAGGTGAAAAACGGATCCTAATCCCATCACCTAAAGTGGCGACCTATGATTTACAACCAGAAATGAGCGCACCAGAAGTTACCGACAAGCTGGTTGATGCGATCAATTCAGGCGAGTTTGACCTTTTGGTGGTGAACTATGCCAATGGTGATATGGTGGGTCATACTGGCGTGTTTGAGGCAGCTGTGAAAGCAGTTGAAGCGGTTGATATAAGCCTTGGTCGTTTATATGAAGCTGTAATGGCAAAGCATGGTCACATGCTGATTACCGCTGATCATGGTAATGTCGAGCAAATGCAGGATTATGTGAGTGGTCAAGTCCATACCCAGCATACCACTGAACTTGTACCTTTCATTTATGTTGGACCAACCTCAGCGACGATTGCTGAAGGTGGAGTTTTAGCAGATGTTGCACCGACTATTTTAAGTTTAATGCATCTCCCTGTACCGACAGAAATGCAAGGCCGTAATCTAATTACATTGAAAGCATAAAATTATCTCTATTAAAAACTAGGTGCGTGAATGGCTCAAGCTTGGAAATATATTGCTGTATTAACAGGATTGTTGACCTGTGGGAGCCATTCAGTTTGGGCGGCAGAAAATGCTGCCGCACTTGATTTTGATGGTGATGTCGAAGAAAGTATTGCGGAAGTGCCCATTGAATCGATTGAGCAGTTTGTGCAAATTTACGGTATCGTTAAAGACAATTATGTTCAGGAAAAACCTGATGATGTTTTGTTTTTACAGGCAATCAAAGGGCTGGTAGGTGGTTTAGATCGCTATTCACGTTATCTGAGTCCTGAAGAATATAAACAGTTGATGCAATATACGGAAAGTGACCTTGCGACTGCTGACTTTGAATTGGCTTTTGATAATCATATTCATCAATGGAAAGTGAAGAATTTACGCGATAATTCAGACTCATTTAAACTTGGTTTAAAAAATGGCTTCACTATTTTTAAAATTGAGAATCAAGAACTTAAAAACTTAAATGCTCAGCAAGTTGAAGACTTATTACATGGCTCAATTGGTTCAACTTTTCAGTTGCAACTGAATGAAAAAAGCCCAGCAATCACTGTGGTCAGAAATCGAAAATTGGAAGTGGCGGATATAGAGCCGGTTATGTTGCATAATCAGGTTTTGGTTCTTAAAGTCAAAGTCTTTCAACAAGATACGGCCAATGAAATTAAACGTTTAATTGAAGAATATAGCACTCAAAAAGTAAAAGCCGTGCTATTCGATCTGCGCAATAACCCCGGTGGTTTACTCTCAGCGGCTGTTGAAACGGCTGATCTGTTTTTAACTCAGGGAACGATTGTTTCGACCAAAAGCCGTTCAGAAGGCAATCAACAATTCCAAGCCTTACCGGGTGATGAGTCGTCTAATACCAAATTAGGTATTTTGATTAATGGTCGTTCGGCATCTGCCGCAGAAGTCTTTACGGCTGCAATGAAAGAGCATCAACGTGCTTGGGTCATTGGTGAAAAAAGCTATGGCAAAGGCGTTGTACAGAAATTATTCCCATTGCCAAATGGCGCCGCATTACAAATGACGGTTTCGCATTATTATACGCCTAATGGCAATATGATTGACGGACAAGGCATTCGCCCTAATCTTGAATATCCATGGGCTTTGGATCAAAAAGAAGAAACTTATTTAAATAATGTTGCAGATCAACTATTAAAACATCGTGAGAGATAAAGTTGAATGCGAGAAGTGAATTTATAACACTGTAGCCGTTTTATGCTGCTATATCTGACATGACGTATTTAAATAACGTTGTGTCGGCGATCCTTCAGCTTGCACTGCAAACTAAGCCAATGCTTGCTTGTTGCTCAAAATGAAAATGACCAAATCCTATGTTGAGTAAGGGGTGTACCCCCTTACTCAATGACGACATCCATGTTGTCACGCTGTAACCATGTAAAAAGCAAAAGCGTTTGAATTGATATTATGATGAAGAATGGAGGCTACTTTTATTCATCATCATCGGTATCTAAACCAAACTTTTTCAAACGGTAGCGTAAAGAACGAAACGTCATGCCTAATTTCTTCGCAGCTAAAGTGCGATTCCAATGGGTTTGATTTAATGCAGATAACAGCACCTCTTTTTCGACTTTTTCCAAATATTGCTCCAAACCTTCTTCTGGAATGTTTTGTGCTTTATTCGGCATAACGATAGGCAAGGCTTTACTTTGCATCAGATCATGCTGTTCGACTTTGTGGATACCACGATGCGGAGCAGGTTGTAGCTGTTGAATATCAATATAGTCTTCATCACTCATGGTAATGGCTTTTTCGATGATATTGCGTAATTCACGAACATTGCCTGAGTAATGTTGTTGCAAAAGAAAAGCTTTGGCTTGTTCAGTGAATGACTTGGTTGAAATACGCCATTCTGTACAAATTTGCTGAAGAAAATGATTGGCTAAAATCAAAATATCACAATCACGTTCGCGCAATGGCGGGAGCACAATATCCATCACATGAATTCTAAAAAACAGATCATGACGGAATTTGCCTTGTTCAACGAACGCTTCAATGTCTTGATGTGTTGCACTGATAATACGAAAATCAACTTCGATTTCGGTATCACTGCCTAAAGGACGAATTTTCTTTTCTTGTAAAGCTCGTAACAGTTTGGCTTGCATGGCCAATGACAGTTCTGCAATTTCATCTAAAAACAGGGTACCACCATTGGCAGCTTGAATAAGGCCCTGTTTGTCTTGAGTTGCACCTGAAAAACAGCCTTTCTTATGCCCAAATAGCTCACTCTCCATCAGCTCTTCAGAAATTGCACCACAATTAATCGCAACAAAAGGGCTATCACTGCGGTTGCTGAGTAGATGGATGAGATTGGCAACTACTTCTTTACCTGTTCCCGATTCACCCGTGATAAATACTGGTGCTTGTGAACGAGCAATTTTTTTAATCGATTCTCTTAACTTACGAATCACCTGTGAATCACCGATGAGCATTGATTCCTCAAGCGGCGCATCGCTGATAGTTTCTCTTAACTGTGGTACATGCAAAGCTTTTTGTAAAAGCTGTTGCAGATGTAATTGGTTAATCGGTTTGCTGACAAAATCAAAAGCACCTGCTTTCAGCGAGGCAATCGCAATTTCCATATTTCCATATGCAGTTAAGACTGCAATTGGTGTTTTAGGATAATGTTGCGATACATGTTTAACCAAATCTAAACCACTACCATCAGGGAGGTTTAAATCGGTAATACAGGCATCATATTTATATTCACTAAAAAAATATTTGGCTTGTTGTAAATGGTGTGCCATATGCGTTTTGATGCCCATTCGAGAAAGGCTCATTTGCATTAACATACATAAATCTTGTTCATCATCTACAAGTAAAACCAATGGTTGTCGTGTAGTCATATCCCCAAAAACCTAATCTAATCCATGAGTGGGCATTCGATACGGAAGCACGCCCCTTGTTGTTTTTGCTCTACGTAAATTAGTTTCGCTTGATTCGCTTCGCATATCGTCTGCGATAGGTACAATCCTAAACCAGTTCCATTGATTTCGGTACTAAAAAATGGCTGAAATAATTGCGAAAGATCTTGTTTTGTGACGCCTTTCCCATAATCAATCACATCGATATATACGTGTGATTCATTTTTAAACGTTTGCACTAAAATGTGTTCAGCATTTTGATCATTGTGACGTAATGCATTACGGACTAAATTGATTAGAACTTGTCGAAGATGAGAATCATCAAAATAGATCCAAACATCAACTTGAATTTCTAATTTGATTTTTTCCTGAGCATCCCCTAAATCATGGCGTAATAAGTCATCAACAAATTCTTGAAAATTAATTTTTGAGGTATGGATCTTTTTATTTTTTGCCATATCTAAGGTATCTTTAATAATATTATTGATACGGATGGTCTGTTTGGTAATCATTTGATTTAAAATTATTTGTTGTTCTGGATCACTGCTGATAAAGAGATCATTGGCCTGCGCAATGGCGGCAAGCGGATTGCGAATTTCATGGGCAATACTGGCCGATAATTGACCAAGTGCGGCAAGTTTGAGTTGTTGTACCTTTTGATTAATTTTTTGTGCATCTTCGAGGACTAAAAGCGTGAGTGCTTGATGCGGAACAATCAATTTTTGTACGCGAATATCGACTGTATACGAGGACTGTTGGGATTCAAATTGGAAGCGTTCGCCATCACGTAACATGGCATCTTTTAAGATTTCATATAAGTCCGGTTGAAAGCTGGATAAATGATATTGCTCATGTGCGTAAAGCGGTGAAATGCCCAAAAGTAAACAGGCAGCAGGGTTACTGACGATAATTTTGCATTTTTCATCAAGCACCAAATAACCGACTTCAATCTGTTCTAAAATATAGCGGTTAATGTTCTGTAACTTAAATAATTCAAGAGATTGATAGGTATTTAACGACTCTAAAACTTGGAAGCGATTAATTGCAATCTGTCCAATGCCATAGACCATAAAAAATAAAAAAGCCAATAAGGCACTGTTACTAATATTATTTAAATTTGAAAAATCGAAGAAGCTGCCTAAAAACTGTTGGTAAATAATTGCAATCACAGAAACCAGTGTTACGAATAGCGCTTTATTTTTACTCAGCAGAAAATTCGCGGTAAAAACGGCAATCACGAACAAAATACTGATGGCTAAATTTGGCCCATTGAGGGCAAATACCAAGGTACTTAGAAAGGGAATATCAACAATAAAAAAACCGATAAATTGCCGCCCAACCCCATGCGGATAGAACTTGAGCAGCATCATTTGTAATGCTGCGATCAGCGTAAATGCGGTTAGAGAATAAAAATATAAGCTGGGATATTCGTAATGTACGGGCTGATGTTCAAGGGTAATCAGAAAAATAATGACTAAGCAAAAGGCAATAACCAATCTATACCCTGAATACAGTGTGCCTAGACGGTAAATTGTTTGATAAATAGGAACCGTTACCGTAGGCGACATAAATCGTACTCAAGATAAATTATTGTTTTAATCAATTTATGGCTTAATTAGACCATAACGTATCGCAAGGTGAGTGAGTTTTACATCACTATCAAGTCCTAATTTTTCAAAGATACGATAACGATAAGTATTGACTGTTTTCACACTGACAAAGAGTTTGTCAGAAATTTCTTGTGCACTGACACAATTTACCACCATCATGGCAACTTGCATTTCACGCTCTGACAGTGCGTCAAAAGGTGAGGTTTGTGTATCGGACAGATAAGAACTTGCAAGTTGTTCAGCAATATCTGCACTAAAATATTTACCGCCTTGCATGACTTTTTTGATTGCACGAACCATTTCAGTGATCGGTGCGCCCTTGGTAATGTAACCACGAGCTCCAGCTTTCAATAACAGCGATGGATAGGGTTCTTCAGCTAAACCACTCACAGCGAGTACTTTGGTATCAGGTGCGGTTTGTAACAAACGACGGGTAGTTTCTACACCACCAATTCCAGGCATGTTGACATCCAATAAAACCACATTGGGATGTTGTTGCCTTACAATCGTAATTGCTTCTTCACCAGATTCTGCTTGTCCAATGACTTGAATATCGGTCTGATCTTCTAACATTCTGCAGATGCCGGTTCTTACTAATTCATGGTCATCTACCACTAAAACAGTAATCACTTACACCTCCTTAAATTTCTCAATATCGACATTTTTGTTACATAAAGCAAAAAAGACTTGCAAAGACATAACAAAATTGGCAATCCTATTCCTAATATCCATTCAATATTTACGCATAATACGGCGTGATTGAAATATTTGTTTTAATATAGTCACGTTTGAGTGTAAATGTAAGTCATATTTGAGGTAATTAGCAAGTTTGTGAATACCTCCTTGAGGTGAGTAAATTATCGTGAAAAAACCAAAAAAAACGTTAATGCATGTGCTGAGTTTGTCAGTACTACTCAGTTTGAGTTCTACCGGTTTTGCTGAAATCATTATGAACTCATCGGGGGGGAGCGGACAAGCAACTGTAAATTGGTCTTCTTCAGATGCGAGCCAGTTACTCAATGGTGACTCTCTGGATGATGATGGCGAAGATATTTCTCCAAAAGGCTCAACCACCTTAACCACAACAATTCGTGCATCAAATGCTGCACCAACAACATTGACCAATAAGTCTGTACAGATTTATGACACCAATACCTATAATAGCCAGCCATCGGTAAATGCGCGCGCAGCATTGGTGATGGATGCAAAAACAGGTGAAGTCCTGTTTAGTAAAAATACCAATATGGCATTGCCTATCGCATCAATTACCAAGTTGATGACAGCAGTGATTACCGCAGATGCCCGTTTAAATATGTCTGAAGACATCACTTTGCAACAAATCGATTTTGCGGGCGCTGGTGGTAAGAATTCAAGTTCAACTTTAAAAGTTGGCGATACCATGAATCGTGCTGAAATGTTACTTGTGGCATTGATGAAATCAGAAAATCCAGCTGCAGCGGCTTTAGCACGTACTTACCCAGGTGGTCGCCAAGCGTTTTTTGCTGCAATGAATTCAAAAGCACGTCAATTGGGCATGAACTCAACCCATTATGTTGAATCTACTGGTTTAGATCCACGTAATGTTTCTTCTGCTCGAGATTTGGGGATTTTAGTCAGTGCTGCATCGCAATATGGCTTGATCCGTCAATTTTCAACAACAGCACATTATGATTTTAATTTAGGTTATCGCGTGTTGAAATCAAACAATACCAATGCCTTAGTACGTAATGGTGGCTGGAATATTAATATTTCTAAAACGGGTTATATCAATGAAGCAGGGCGTTGCGTAGTTATGCATACTACTGTAAATAGTCGTCCAGCTGTGGTGGTGTTATTAGGTGCAAGTTCTTCTCAGGCACGTACCAATGATGCAACCAATTTATTAAACTGGGTCAGTAATTTACCGAAACGTATCTAATCGGTTTCTCACAGCACTTAACCAGCCAAATGACAAAAAGCTCTTTAATATGAAGGGCTTTTTTTATGCTTAAATTAAGCATAAAAAATAGATTATGAGATGTGTAAATTTGGAATACTGGTGTTTGGGTGGCACTTTCAAATCGTGCTGACAAAGCAATTGATATTAAAGGCAGATAGTGTGACTGAATCAGATCTGTACTATGACCAATATGAAGAAGAATAATGTTTAGCTTGAGCAAATAAAAAACCAGTTGCGCACAACTGGTTTTTTAGATGTGAATGCGTTATTACATATTTGAAAGAATAGAGTCTTTCACTTGATTCATTGTTGCATCAATAGATAACATCACTGCATCTTCACATTGTTTAATTGCGGTATCAGGATCTTTTAGACCATTACCTGTCACAGTACATACAATCACAGAACCTTCAGCAATTTTACCTGCTTTGATATCACGAATTGCACCACCGATAGATGCCGCAGAAGCAGGTTCAACAAATACACCTTCATACATAGAAAGCAGACGTTGCGCTTCTAAAATTTCTGCATCAGTTAATTCATCAAACCAGCCATTTGAGTCACGAACGACCGCTTTAGCATGATTAAAGCTTTGAGGATTACCAATACGAATTGCTGTTGCAACTGTTTCTGGGTTTTCAACAGGACCACCACGTAAGAATGGCGCAGCACCAGAAGCTTGATAACCGACCATGACCGGACGACCTTCAGGGTTTGGACCGGTAAACTTATCTGTTTCAGGGTCATAAACCACTTGTTCAAATGCTTCAACAGGTTGATTAGCAACTGCTTCGGTATAACCCATCCAATGCGCAGTGATATTGCCCGCATTACCAACAGGTAAGCAGTGGTAGTCAGGCGCACGACCTAATGCTTCTACGATTTCATAAGCAATGGTCTTCTGACCTTGTAAGCGGTATGGGTTGATTGAGTTAACAATCGTTACCGGCGCTTGGTCTGCAACTTCTTTAACCAAACGCATGCCGTCATCGAAGTTCCCGCGAATTTGCATGGTGATCGCGCCGTACATCATCGCTTGTGCCATTTTACCCATGGCAATTTTGCCTTCTGGGATTAACACAAATGCTTTGATACCCGCACGAGCAGCATATGCAGCAGCAGCAGCAGAGGTATTGCCTGTAGATGCACAGATAATTGCCTTAGAGCCTTCTTCTACTGCTTTGGTCACTGCCATGGTCATACCACGGTCTTTAAACGAACCTGTCGGGTTTAAACCTTCATACTTCACATAAATTTCAACATTCTTACCAATAATACCGGGAATATTGTCTAATTTAATGAGAGGCGTATTACCTTCATTTAAAGAAATAGCACGTGTAGTTTTCGATACTGGTAAGCGGTCACGATAGCGATCAACAAGTCCTGTATAGCGATTGGCATTAGACATGATGGTGTTCCAATTGTGTGTAGAGCAAATAAGATATTCTTTTAACCTCTAAGCCTCTACTCGGAGAGGCTGAGCCATTCATTGAATGGCGCTTTGCAGGGTATTGCTGCAAATTTAGAGGAGTTTAAAACCCGATTAGTTATCGAGCAATTCTAAACGAATTCGTACGATTTCGCCATGGATAGCAGGTAAGGCTTGAATTTGTGCAATCGCTTCATTCATTTTCGATTCGACAATCGGATCAGTCAAAATCACGATAGGAATCAGATCTTTTAAGCGAGGTTGCTGCATGATGGCATCAATACTGATTCCAGTGCGACTTAAAATTGTTGTTACATCTGCAAGTACGCCAGTTTGGTCTTCAGCATTTAAACGCAAATAATAACCTGTGGTCATCTCATCACTCGACAAGATATGCAAGTCGGAAAGAGCTTCAAAGGCAAGCTGAGGAATAGTACCTGAACCATCTTCTGTGTAAATGATATCACGGACAATATCAACCACATCTGCCACAACCGCAGAAGCAGTAGGGCCTGCGCCTGCACCTGCACCATAATACAATGTAGGGCCAACTGCATTGGCTTGAACCAAAACTGCATTCTTCACGCCATTTACATTGGCAAGAAGCTCTTCTTCAGGAATCAGGGTTGGGTGTACGCGAAGTTCGATGCCTTTGCTAGAACGACGTGCAATACCCAAGTGTTTGATCTTATAGCCAAGCTCTTCAGCGTATTTCACATCTTGTGCAGTAATCTTGGTGATACCTTCGGTATAAACCTTATCGAACTGTAAAGGAATACCAAAGGCACATGACGCAAGAATAGTCAGCTTATGCGCAGCATCAATGCCTTCAACATCAAATGTTGGGTCTGCTTCGGCATAACCAAGTTCTTGCGCTTCTTTAAGTACGTCCGCAAAGGCACGACCTTTTTCACTCATTTCAGTCAGAATGAAATTACCTGTACCATTGATGATACCCGCCAGCCATTCAATTTTATTGGCTGCTAAGCCTTCACGAATGACCTTGATAATTGGAATACCACCGGCAACCGCTGCTTCAAAGGCAACTTGTACGTGGTGATCATCAGCTGCTTTAAATAGCTCATTGCCATGTTCTGCAAGTAAGGCTTTGTTTGCCGTTACCACTTGCTTGCCATGTTTTATAGCTTCCATCATGACTTCATAAGCAGGGTGAATACCGCCCATGACCTCAACGACAACATCAACATCAGGCTGGCGGACGATATCTAGCAGATCAGCGCTCTGTTTAATGCTTGCTGGTAAATTTAGATCTGGACGTGGACGACGCGTGCCTACGTGGGTAATTTCAATTTCTCGACCGGTGCGACGTCTAATTTCAGCAGCGTTTTCTTGTAGTAGTTTAAGGGCACCACCGCCTACGGTTCCAAGACCGAGTATTGCCAGACGAACTGGTTTCACGTCACACTCCAATTATGTATATAAATTATATTAAGCTTAGATCATAGCTAAAAAATGCGCCAGACTCTAGAGCCTGACGCATCTTTATATTGAGCTATAAATAATAGTAAATTTACTGATAAAAATTATTTATTTAAACGGCTTTCAATTTCGTCAGCAGTCATATAACCGCCCAGATATTCACCCTCTGCATTGTAGATCGCAGGGGTACCATTTACACCCATTTTTAGACCTAAAGCATACAGGTCGCGAACTGGATTTTTACAGCTTGCTGGTGGAAGCGCGGTACCAGCAATGGCTTGATTAAATGCAGCACTACGGTCTGCACTACACCAGATACTTTCCATCGTCGGTATAAATTGTTCACCACGTGGCCATGCGATATAACGTATTTCAATACCTTTAGCCGTGATTTCACTGATATGTTCATGAAGTTTATGGCAATAAGGGCAACTTGCATCAGTAAATACATAGATCACATGTTTAACCTTACCTTGCGCAGGGTAAACCAAGAGGTCCTTAATATTTAAGTCAGCAAGATATTTCTTGTTTTCTGCAGCTTGTATTTTGTCACCAATGCTACTGAGTTTATCACCACCTAAACGGATCACATCGCCTTGGATCAGGAATTTACCATCAGATGTTGCATAGACTGAGCTCATGCCTTCCATACTGATCCAATAAAGATTGGGCATTTCAGTCGGTTTAGCATCTAAAATTTTGGCTTGAACGCCAGCCTTTTTGAAATTGGCTTGTAATGTTTGAATTAGACGTTGTTTTGCATCACGCTCAGTTAAATTCGATGCTTCACCTGTTGCAGGTGCTGTCGCAGTTAAAGTGTCATCTTTTTTTGAGTCTGGATTCTTTGAACAAGCACTCACTGCCATCGTGCTTGCAATAAGACAAGCCAACATCAATTTTGAACGATTCAATTGCATAAATAACTCTTTATGTTTCTTCAGCATGATTTGAGGGAATTAGCATAACAAAATTTTTAATAGTGTACTTTAAAACTTGATTAAGGGATGTAAATTGCCGATATACACGTCATGCTCAGCCATCAAGCACGTGGATGATATTTTTCATGCAGCTGTTGCATACGGATTTGTGCGACATGGGTATAAATTTGTGTGGTCGATAAATCACTATGCCCCAAAAGCATTTGCACCACCCGTAAGTCAGCACCATGATTTAAAAGATGCGTTGCAAAAGCATGGCGTAAGGTATGTGGTGATAGCTCTGCTTGAATCCCAGCTTGTAAGGCATAACGTTTGATGGCATACCAAAAGTTTTGACGACTCATGATGCCGCCATGTTGGGTTAGAAATAGATAATCGGTAGCGGATTTATACAGTTGTGGGCGAGATTCAGTTAAATATTTTTCCACCCATTCACATGCCATGCCCCCCAAAGGCACCAAACGTTCTTTATTACCTTTACCTGTGATTCTTAAATAGCCTTGTTTTAAATTGATCAAATCTAATCTTAAATTGAGAAGCTCAGAAACACGTAAACCACAAGCATAAAGCACTTCAAACATGGCGCGATCACGCAAACCTAATGCTGTTGTGACCTCTGGTGCTTGGATCAGTGCTTCAACGTCCTGCTCCGATAAATCTTTAGGCAATGCTCGTCCGAGTTTTGGGGTTTTATGGGTCGCGACAGGATTATCTAAACGAATCTTTTGTTCACGTAAAAACTTAAAAAACGAACGTAAAGCAGAAAGTGAACGGGCAATTGACCGAGGGCTTTTGCCTTGTTTAGTGAGTTGAATAAGTACATCGGAGATGTCTTCATGTGTCCAATTCGGAAGGTAAGAATTTACACATTCACTACATTGAATTAAGTCAGATAAATAGGCGTTTCTTGTATGCGGACTGACCGTTTGCGCAATTAAATAGTCACGGAATCCCTGTAAAAAGCCTAGATTTTCAGGAATGGCAACAGCAGCAGGAATACGTGGTTTCTTATTTAGCATGGTCTTCGGTGGTGTTTAAAACTTATTTGTTGATGGAATGTAGACTAAAAGAAAACATAAGTCGAATATCGTATTTGAATGAGAATTGTAATCAAACCTTACTTGGTAATTATTCTCATTTGTATGTATAATAGTCTGTCTATCGTGTAAATTTTAGGGTTAATTGCTGTGCGTTTGTCAGACTTGAAAGTAAAGCAAACTGCCATTATCGCAAAGGTCAATCGTACCTCACAAGATAATGTCAATCAGCCAGATTTAGTGGCGAGTCGTTTAGAAACTCTAGGTTTTGTGCCTGGCACACGTGTACAAGTGATCACAAAAGGTGTTTTTGGTGGTGATCCTATTCTCATTCAAATTGGTTTTACTCGATTTGCGTTGCGCAAGATCGAAGCCGAGAAAATTGAAATACATCAGGCATTAGAAGGAGCTTCCGCATGAGCGAAACTTTACGTATTGCTTTAGTGGGAAATCCTAACTGCGGTAAAACTTCACTTTTCAACCATTTAACCGGTACACGTCAAAAAGTTGCCAACTATGCTGGGGTGACTGTTGAACGTAAAGTGGGTACATTTAATTTACCTTCTGGTCGTGCGGTGCGTGTTCTAGATTTGCCTGGAACATATAGCCTCGATGCAGCCAGTCCTGATGAAGCCATTACCCGTGATGTCGTTTTAGGGAAAATTGCCGGTGAACAAGATCAACAGGCATTTTTATGTGTGGTGGATGCAACCAACTTAAAATTACATTTGGGACTTGTCCTTGAAGTCATTGAACAAGGCAAACCGATTCTGCTTGTATTAAACATGATGGATGAAGCGCGTCGTCGTGGGATGCAGATCAATACCCAAAAATTATCACAGCGTTTAGGTATTCCTGTGGTGGAAACGGTTGCTGTGCGTAATGCAGGGATTGAAAACTTGATGGGTGCTTTGGAAAATGAAAAATTCCACACACCAAGTGCAGAACTGAGTGATGTTAAGCTTTCAGGTTCCAATCATGAAAAAATTGACCAAATCTTAAAAGATGTGGTGGTTTTTTTAGATCATGAAGATAAACGTACTGATTTTCTCGATAAGATTTTTTTACACCCCGTTTTAGGACTTCTTAGCCTTGCGCTGATGATGTTTATTGTTTTCCAAGCTGTATTCGCTTGGGCGGCGCCATTTATGGATGGTATTGAAGAATTTTTTGGCTGGTTTGGTGGCTGGATTGGGCAGTTTATTACCCAGCCACTACTTCACAGCTTGGTGGTCGATGGGATTATTGCAGGTGCAGGTAGTGTAGTGGTGTTCTTGCCACAGATTCTGATTCTGTTCTTCTTTATTTTGGTTTTAGAAGAGTCAGGCTATCTACCGCGTGCGGCGTTTCTACTCGATAAATTAATGTTTAAAGCAGGCTTAAGTGGTCGGGCGTTTATCCCACTGTTATCCAGTTTTGCCTGTGCTGTACCTGGGATCATGGCGACTCGAAGTATCAGCGATCCACGAGATCGTTTGGTGACGATACTGGTTGCGCCGTTGATGACATGTTCAGCGCGTTTGCCAGTGTATGCCTTGCTGATTGCTGCATTTATTCCAGCGAAAATGGTTTGGGGCTTCCTTAATCTACAAGGTTTAGTGCTCTTCGGTTTATATATGGCGGGAATTGTGAGCGCACTCATTGTTGCGACCGTGCTGAAATTTTTCCAGAAAGATAAATCACAACATGCTTTATTGATGGAATTACCAAGCTACCGTATCCCAGATATAAAAAGTGTATGGATTGGTTTGTTAGACCGTGCCAAGATCTTCTTAAAGCGCGTCGGTGGCATTATCTTCGCTTTATCGATTTTATTATGGTTCTTATGTACATTCCCTCAACCGCCAGAGGGTGCAACTTTACCAGATATTGACTACTCTTTTGCCGGGATGCTGGGGCATGTGATGCACCCAATCTTTGAACCGCTTGGATTTAATTGGCAAATCTGTATTGCTTTAATTCCAGCGATGGCAGCACGTGAAGTTGTGGTTGCAGCATTGGGTACGGTTTATGCTTTATCCGCAGCGGATGATGATGCAGTTGCTCAAGGTTTATCACATCTGATCAGTCAGGGTGATTTAAGCTGGTCAGTTGCAACAGGTTTATCGTTGTTGGTGTGGTTTATCTATGCACCGCATTGTTTAGCGACATTGGCTACGGTAAAACGTGAAACAGGTTCTTGGAAAACTGTTGCAGGTATGACGGTCTATTTATTTGGTTTGGCTTATTTAATGGCTTTCCTCACTTATCAAATTGCGTCAGGTTATTTTGGTCTATAAGCCAGAATCTTGAAGCAAAGGAGCTAGAGATGATTGAATTATTGATTATTGCGGTATTGGTGATTTGGAGTGCAATTTTTGTATTTAAGAAAGTCTTTCCAAAGTCAGCGTATTCGGTGTTTTCTAAACTGGCTCAATTTTGTCAGTCGCAAGGTTGGAATCGTTTAGCCAAATGGATTCAGCCTGCGATGGTGAGTGGATGCGGTGGCGGTTGTGGTTGCAGTAGTGCTGAAACGGACAATCCTAAAAAGGTTGAAGTCCAAGCAGTAAAATGGAAATGATTGGCCTAAAAAGAAAAAAGCCATTCTAGAACATAGAGTGGCTTTTTATTTGTATGTGGGAATAGTCCATAAAAGATAATTTATCTCGTTAGCAGATAGGCATATCTTGAATGATCCAATGCTGCAAAAAGCAATTTAATTTGAATACTGAGGTTGGTAAAACATTAACAACACTTTAGCTATGGGTTTCTTCCTCACCATCATCTTCAAAAGTTCGTGCAATTTTTTCGATATTTAAGCTTTTAGCCATCGCATCAAAAATTTCCTTATAAGCACCATCTTGATGATAAAGATCATGATGTTCACCATGCTCAACGATTTGTCCTTCTTTCATCACATAGGTGTAATCGGCATCAATAATTTGTGAAAGGCTATGCGAGATCATAATCACAGTTCGACCTTGTTTAATCTCATCTAAGCTTTGTTTGATTTGCTCTGAAGCGATGGCATCTAAACTCGCTGTGGGCTCATCTAAAAAGATAATAGGCGGGTTTTTAAGGAACATTCGAGCAAGTGCGATACGCTGTTGTTGTCCGCCAGACAATAGCAAGGCATCTGCTTCATAGGCATGGGGTAATTTTAAAATCTGCTCATGAATCGAGGCTTTTTTTGCAGCTGCGATGACTTCTTCATTGCTTGCATGGGGCTTACCATAACGAATATTTTCTAAAATTGAGCCTTGGAAAATATGGTTTTTTTGCAATACCAAGCCAATATGTTCTCTTAAATAGTGTGTATCGAGTTGCTCTAAATCAATCCCATCGAGTTTGATACAGCCTGAATTCGGGGCGTAAAATTTATCTAATAGGCTGATTAAGGTTGATTTTCCCGCACCTGATAAGCCGACTAAAGCTGTGATTTTATTGGGTTGAATAGTCATGTTAATCCGATGTAAGGCTTGATGACCATTCGGATAGATAAAATCAACATTTTCCAATTCAAATTTGCCATGAATTTGAGGTTTCATTAAGCCACTGGCTTCGATTTCATGATCTGCTTCTAAGATGCCAAAGAAGCTTTCTGAATAGATCATTGCCGAGTTAATTTCATCATAAATACGGTGCAAAGAGCGGATCGGTGCAGACACGTTATTGAACAACAATACATGGTACATGATCATCCCTATACTCATTTGTCCATCTAAAACAAAGTAAGCAGTTAAGATAATGATCAGGACTACACCAACTTGTTCGATAAAGGTTTTTAGACCATCAAAAATATAGCTGGTTTGTCGAGTTTGCATCTGATTTTCAGTCAGTGACTTTTGTAAGTTCAGTTGCTTGGTGGATTCAACAGCCTCTTTATTAAAAGATTTAATCACTGTAATTGAGTTAATAATACTCAAAATACCTTGATTCTTCTTTTCCATGTTATCGCGCAAGGCTCGACGTTTGCCAGAAAGCTTTTGTGATTGTTTAAAGGTCAGCCAAAAGTAAATTGGTACAATGATTGTTGCGACCACACCCACCCAAAAATTGGCATAATACATTAGGGCTAAAGCGATAATTGCACTGGTAAATAACGGTAAAATATCAATAAAAAAGATTTGAACCAGCCGAGTGAGCGAGCTAACTCCACGGTCGATACGGGTTTGTAATTTTCCTGCTTGGTTATTTTTCTGATCGAAAAAGGCCAATCGATAGGTAATAAATTTTTCGATAATACCTTGAGATAGGTCCTGTGAAATTAAAATTCTGAGTTTTTCACCAAATGATTTTTGCCCAAACTGAACAATTGCATTGATGACTTCTTTGGCTAATAAAACCACAGTAATGGTAATGATAATGTGCCATCCATCCGTCAGGCCTTGTCCTGCTTGGATCAGTTGGTTAATGCTGTCTACAGCATATTTAAGTGTAAGAGCATTGACCTGAGCGGTGAGTGAGCCAATCAATGTTAACACTAAGGTAACGATGACAAGCCAGCGGTAGGGACGTACAAAGGGGCGTAATTTTTGAAATAATTGCCATAAATTCATAGGTTTTTTGCTTTTTATCAGCTTGGTTTTAGTCTAAAGCTGAATAAACGTTGCTACAAGTGATTGCTATGTTTTGAATTGTGAAAGATTTTAATAATGTCTTACACTAGTCCAAATCTTCACGATCAAAATCCTATTTAAATTCTTCAGCTTGCTGAATTAATTTGAATATTTACCCATGATATGACCTACTATTCTTCATATTAAAGTTGTTTAATTTTGATCAAAAATGACTTGTTTCATGTTAAATATTGATTCATTGTTGGATGAACCTGTAGCTCATTTTAGACAATGAATTTAGATTTATTTGAACCTGAAGCACAAGATAATTTACTGCCTTATGATGGGGTAGTAAAAGACTTTGGCTTAATTTTGGATCATGAACAAAGTCAAAAATATTTAAATTATTTTCTACAGCATTTGGCTTGGCAACATGATGAAGTTTATTTGCATGGTCAATATTATAAAACTGAGCGCAAAGTGGTGTGGTATGGCGATGATGATTACCAATATCATTATTCAGGTATGGCAAAACAAGCCCATATCTGGAATCCCGCTTTATATCGACTCAAACAGCATATCGAGCAACTCACAGGGCAAACTTATAATTCCTGTTTGGCAAATTTATATGAAAATGGCTCACAAGGCGTGGGTTGGCATAGTGATGATGAGCCATCATTGGAAGCGCCCAACCACAATGTAGTGATTGCTTCATTGAGTCTAGGCGCTACTCGAAAATTCATTTTTAAGCACAAGTGGAAAGCTAAAAAAGTAGATTTACTTTTACACAGTGGTCAGTTGATTGTGATGCAAGGACAGACCCAACGTTATTGGAAACATAGCCTCGCCAAATCCACACGAATTTTAGCGCCTCGTGTAAATTTGACCTTTCGTTACTTTTATCCAAGTGGATAAAGCTTGTCATCAAATTGTTCAAGTTTAGGAAAGTCTAATACAGGTAAATTTTCTAAGTTATGTAAATATTGCTGATAATCAAGCAGGATTTGTTGACGTGCTTCATGAGAAATATAAGGAACATGGTAAGCGGTAAATGGTGGCAGCACTTCAAAGCCTGCATAAGCTAAAGTTCCACGTTGAATTGGCAGTAACAAGTCATCAATTGAACCATGAATCGCATGATCACCAAACATATGTTCACGGCCACCCAAGGTAAAGCTTAACAAGGCTTTTTTCCCCACCATGCCGCCGTGGTTATAAAAACGTTTACCACCATAGAAAATACCCGAAACGAATACGCGATCAATCCAGCCTTTTAAGATGGCAGGTACAGATGTCCAATACATGGGGAAACTTAAAATCACTAAATCTGCTTTTTGTACTTTTTCAATTTCAATCTGAATGTCTGCTGCAATCTGCTTGTTTTTACAAGCATGGCGCTGTTCCAAAGCATAATTCATATATTCAGGATGACTCAGTTCTGAGAAATCCTCTCGTGATGCGATTGGATTAAAATTCATGGCATACAAGTCTGAAACCTCAACTTGATGTCCTAATTTTTCCAAGACCTCAACAGCATGATCTTTCATTGCGGTTGTAAATGAAAGGGGTTCGGGGTGTGCATGGACGATGAGGATATTCATAACATTCCTTAATTAAAATTATGCATCATTGTTATTGGCTGCTTTAGATTATTCCTCAATGAAAATGATTCGCCAATTACTCTAATTATTTTTTTAATGGCTTAAAAGTGAACTCAATGGATAAAAAATTTTGCACATAAAAAAGCCTATGTTTAAACACATAGGCTTCCTTACTCTGAGGAGGAATTGTCTTCGCAAAAACAATGTCCAAAAAATCATGGATTACTGAAGAACATAATCATATTATGAGAATATAAAAACATTATCAAGAGATAAAAACATTACAAAATGTTAAATTATCAAGATGATTGCGCTTATGGGTGAAATTCAGATAATTGGTCATTGGCAGAGAGTGCTTGATAGCGTTTTTCAATCTGTGCAGCAGACTCTTGCAAGGTCTCAATCAATTTTGGGGTGTTGACGTATTCAAAACGATTTTTTGAAGCAAGTACGGTCAATGCTAAAGGCGCTTCTTTACTTGAAAACTTCACTGGGATAGATAAGCCAGAAACATTTGGATCAAGTTCACCTTGTGAAAAATAATAACCTTGTTTTTTTATTTTTTTCATTTTATTAACAAAGGTTTCTTCATTTTCAGCAAAACCAACTTCAGTTAATTGTGTTGCAAAGCGAAGGTAATATTCATGAATTTTCTGTTTAGATAAATGCGCCATGATCACTTTAGGTGAAGAGCCCATAAATACGGGACGAGGGCAACCACGACCATAAGAAAGTAAAGTTTCATCACGATACACCTCATGATGAACATCAATACAATAGTCATCATTTAAATGTGTCAGTAAACAGCAAAGCTCTGTACGTTCTGAAATTTCTTGCATAAATGGTTTGCTGATTTGAACCAATGGATCGGTGGTTCTAGAAATATAGTCCATCACAGCAATTTTAGGACCAAGGGTGTAATCGCCTGAAGTTCCATTTAAGCGTTGCAAAATATCAGCCGAAACTAATTCTTTTAAATAGCGATAGCTGGTCGGTTTAGATAAACCAAGCTCTTCACAAATCACATCGACATTAATTACTGGGCGAGACACCGAAAATAAATCCAATACGGTGAGAATTTTGCCAAAACTGGAAAGTGCCATTGATGACCTACTCAATTAGTGAGAATCAAAAAAAATAATAATGAATGTTACTTTATAACAAATTGTTCAAGAAAAAACAGTGGAATTTGCATTGTAAATGCAAATGATTCTACATTTTTAACTTTAGTGGTTATTTTGAGAAAAAGCACTACATTTGAACATTAAAGTAAATTATATTTAGTTGTATTATCAAAATGAGATATTTTTATTGATTATTTGTGTTTTTTTTGAGATTATTGCTGATATGAATATCCAATGGTGAATTTATACTTTTCTAGAAGTGTAAATTTTTATCATAAATTGAGTCCTTCTCTACTCAATCGTTGTATTTGAGCAAATGCCTAAATTTGTTCTTCTATTCACATCTTTTTTAAAACCACACTGTTTATTTGATGTGGGACTGCTGACAATTCGTCTATGTTTGCGGCAACGCAAGCCATTTATGAAATGCCAAAAGACCCTAAGCAGTGCGGTTTTTTGGTCTATAAGAAAAGAAAATGTGATGTGTACAACAAACCCTTATAAAAGTGGTGAATATCAGCTTCCTAGATCTTAGAGCGCTAGAGATGACAGAGAAAATCAATGAAATTGAATTTATAGTGAGTTGCTTGCATGTTACTGATCAAACCCTTATTGGCTTTTAGACCCAATAAACTCGATTGGATTTTTGCGAGCAAAACTTTCATTGCAGGAATGCTGGCACTCTATATCGCATTTGAGCTCAACCTGAGCTACCCGATTTGGGCGATTGGTACAGTCTTTGTGATTGCCAATCCTTATTCGGGCATGATGGCATCAAAAAGTATCTATCGAATTTTAGGAACCTTGATCGGAGCAATTTTTGCTATTGCAGTGATGCCTCATTTGGTTAATACCCCTTGGTTATTTACCTTTGTACTGGCAACTTGGGTGGGGATCTGTCTATATCTGTCTTTAATCGACCGATCACCACGCAGTTATGTGGTGATGTTAGCGGGTTATACCGCGGTGATTATTTGTTTTAACTCAATTTATTATATCGAGACAGTTTCGATTTTCGACATGGCTGTGGGTCGATTCTTAGAAATCTCGTTGGGTGTTGTGTGTAGTGCTGTGGTCTCTGCCACTATATTTCCTATGCATATTGGGCCTGTGGTCGAACTCCGTGTCACTAAAACCATGCAAGACACCAAACAGGCTTTTGACTCAATTTTGTCTGATCCGGCACATACAGATAATTATACTCAGCTATTGACCAATATCACGCGTGATACAACAGATATTCATAGTATGGCTGTGCATTTAAGTTATGAAACTTCAAAATTTAAGGGCATGACCAAACCACTCCAAGAGTTGCTACATCAAGTGACGATGTTAGTGGCTAACTTGGTCGCAATGTCAGAACGGATCAAGCAACTGGATCAAATTGATTTAACTTATCGTCCGTATCTGCTTGAGTTTCATCAAAAGATTGATGATTTTTTAGAAGGTGAAAATGCCATTCTTGAAGATGAGCTTAAGCACTTACCTGAACATTTTGACCAAGAATTTCAAACCATCACTGAACATGCAACTGCTAAACAGCAGGTGATTTTGGGCAGTCTAAAAATGGATATTCGCCATTTTATTCAAAATGTTCGTGCAGTGAAGTTTATTTGGCAATGCATGCAGCAAGGTAATCATAGCTTACCTGAATCCATTGTACCTTTAACCACAACCTATCCCAGTTTACATCGTGATTATGGCGTTGCGGTACGTGGCGGGATATCGGCATTTTTAACCACCAACATTGCCTGTGCATTTTGGATTTTAAGTGGCTGGAAAATGGGCTTTATGGTGGCAGAAATGGCCGCAATTACAGCATGTATTTTGACCTTTTTAGATGACCCTGTACCTGCGCTAAAAATATTTATCCGCTCCAGTATTTATGCCGCTATTTTGGTTTTTATTTATGCATATGGGATTTTTCCGCATATCACCGCATTTTGGGAGTTAGCCGTTGTATTAGCCCCCTTTATTATGTTTTGTGTGATGTTGTATTTACATCCGCCTTTGCATGCACTGGGCTTACCGCTGATTATGAGTACGATTATGGGGTTAAATCTGCAAAACCGTTATTTGATGGATCAGATCACCTTTTTTGATGCTTCGATTGCAACCGTGATTGGGCCGATTATCACGGTTTGTATTATGCAAATGGTACGTTCAATGTCCCCTGAAATGACAGTAAAACGGATGTTGACTTTACACTATAAAGCCATGCGGGAGAGTATTGCGATGTCTTATGGAACGGGCTTTAGAATTCATTTACGCAGTATGCTTGATCGTATTGGCGTGTTAAATACCAAATTGATTCAGTCAGAACAGCTCAAAATCGAAATTAACAATGCTTTGATTGAGTCGAGTGCCGCAATTGATTTAACCCGTTTGCAGGAGTTGGCTCAAAAATTGTCGCCTGAATCTACGACGACCAGTGCAATTGTTAAATTACAAGGCCTACTTAACCAGTGGTTAAGCGAAAAAGCAGTAACTCAGCCTGATGATAACTTACGACAAGCATTGATTCAGCAATTTGATCAAGTCTTACAAGATGCGCAAGCTGTAGGTGATCAAGATATTCGACAGCGTATAGAAATTTCTGTGAATAATATTCGCAATAGTATTTGTCATATTCATCTGGTTGATGCGCAACCTTCAACTGTTCTAGTGGGAGCATAAATATGGGTGAGCTCAACATTTATGGTGTTTATGTCCCAATTTTTTTAATTCAAGCAATTCTGGCATTCATCATCTGGAAAGTGGTGTGTATTGGTACAGATCGCTTGGTTGAAAAAGAATGGATTGCATTGCCTGGGATTTTTAACATCTGTATCTATTTGATTTTATTGTGGTCGATTCATTGGGTATTTATTCAGGTGACGACTTAGCCGCTGCAATAGAGCTGATTTACTTTTAAGTTTAATGATTGGAAAATTGAAATGAATACGTTTGACATACGTAAGGCAATCCGGCCGATATCATTGGGTATCGTGGTGATTATTGCGATATTTTGTGCGCTGCATATCTGGAATTACTACAATGCAGAACCTTGGACACGTGATGGGCGTGTCCGTGGCGATGTTATTCAAGTGTCTTCTGATATTGCTGGCTTAGTCACAGAGGTGATGGTTCAAGATAACCAAACAGTGAAAAAAGGGCAGGTGCTTTTTAAAATTGATTTAGCACGCCAAACTTTAGACGTGGAACAAGCAAAATCAGATCTTGCAAAAGCCCAGTCAGGACTGGCTGAAGCAGAAGCGGGGCTTGCTGAGGCAAAAGCCAATATTGTGAAGTCAAAAGCCAATATCAATCTTGCAGATAAAAATGCACATCGATATGCAGACCTGATGAATGGTGCGATCTCTAAACAAGAACAAGATCAGATGTTTGCTACACGAGATCAGTCCCATGCAGAGCATCAACAATTGCAAGCTGCGGTACAACAAGCAGAAGCCAATATAAAACAACAAAAAGCTTTGATTGAGGCAGCAACCAGTAGTGTGCATTTGGCTCAATTGAATATGCAACGTTCAGAAGTGATTGCACCAGCAGATGGAACATTATCAAATTTTGATTTGCGTGCAGGGAATTATGTCAAAGTTGGGCAAGCTGTTGCCGCTTTACTTGATCGTAAACAGCTCTATGTTGTGGGATATTTTGAAGAAACCAAACTCAATAAAATACATCTAGGTGATCCTGCAACAGTACAACTCATGGGCGATTCTTTGAAATATAAAGGCCATGTCCAAGGGATTGCGTCTGGGATTGAAGACCGCGAACGAACAACTTCATCGGGCTTATTGGCCAATGTAAATCCAACATTCAGCTGGGTACGTTTGGCTCAACGGGTACCTGTGAAAATTATTTTAGATGAAGTGCCCCATGATTCATTGGCCTTTGTCGCAGGGCGTACCGTGACGGTACATATTTTGGAACAAGCAAAAAAATAATCAGCATCCATCATTAAACTTTGATCTTGAAGTCCATTGAAAAATGGGTTTTTTTTATAGATTTAGGTCTGCCATAGCGGGCATATTAATTTCTTTAACACAGCTGGCTTGACTGGTGGATAAGATAAATTTGATGGCAAGAATAACGTCTTGTAAGGGAATTAACTCATGACCACTCTGTTGTAAAACTTCATCCACAGATGTATTCAGATCAAACTCAGTCGCCAAGTAGCCTAGATTTAATATGCTTACTCCAATCTGGTCTTTGCGTAAACTTTCTCGGAGAGCGTGGACAATGCCTCTGAGGGCAAATTTGCTGGCTGAAAAGACCACTTCTTTGCCGTTATGATTATCTAGTCCCCACGTAGAACCAATCAAGATAATTTTTGCATTTGGAGACAGTCTAAGATTCTCAATCAAGGATTGAATTGCCAAAATACAGGATTGAATATTGGTGTGAATTAAATTTGATATTTCAATGTCAGTACATTGTTCAAAGTCATAATCTGCTTGAAAGGCTTTTGCTTCCCAAATCCCGACATTGTAAATCAGATAATCTATGGGCTGATTTTGAATTTGATTTTTAACTACATCCCGAGCGTACTCAGGTTTTGATAAATCAGCAGAGATCCATTTGAAATGAGCAAGGTCACACTGTGGTTGAGAACGTGAAATACCAAAAACCAGATCTTGTGTTTGAGGTACTGCGTGTAAAATAGCTTGTCCCAAGCCTTTGCTTACACCGTAGATGACATAAGTTTTTGACATTTTTAATGCTCAGCTTAAGGGGTAATTCCTTCAGGGTTTCGATACCAACTTTCAATAAATAAAGCAGCTGCAATACTATCCGCTGCTAATTTCTTTGCTCGACCTTGCGCGTGGTAATGATCGAGTTCATCTCGTGCTTCACGTGTGGTTAAGCGCTCATCGACCATTAGAGTTTCAATATTGGTTTGATGACGTAAACGTCGTGCAAATTTGCGTGCGCGTGTGGATAATTCTGATTCGGAATCATCCATATTTAAGGGTAAACCGACCAGAAATAAATTCGGTTGATGCTGTTTGATGATCTTAAGCAATTCATCCCAATTGGGGATACCATCTTTCATTGGGAAAAGTGCAAGCGGTGTTGCACTTTCAATGATGGAGGAGCCTACAGCCATTCCCGTTTTTTGTGTACCAAAATCAAATGCAATAATCAGTTGTGGGGAATTTAAATCAGGCATGTCCAATCTCAGAAGATAACCAAGTACGATCAATCCCTATTTTACGATAAGCAGCATCCCAACGGTCGGTATAAGGCAAATTAAACACCAAATCCATATCTGAATCACAAATCAACCAATCGCCACGGGTAATTTCATCTTCAAGTTGATTTTTGCTCCAGCTGGCGTAGCCCAATGCAATTTGATAACGACCAACACCTTCATTGTGTGCAATCGCATCTAAAATATCTTTGCTGGTGGTAATACACAGATTTTCACCCACGGCAATCGAAGAGTGCCAGGTTGGTTGTCCTGTATGAATCACAAAACCCGCTTCTGGGCGTAATGGACCACCTTGTAAGACTTCATGCGGATGCACATTATCAGCTTCAATTTCTAAGTCATTCAAAAGTTCTTTGACTTGAATACCTGAAGGTCGATTGATAATAATACCTTGCGCACCATCTTCATCATGACGGGCAAGATAGATTACCGTATTGGCAAAGAAATCATCAGCAAGATCAGGTGGTGCAATCAAGCAGCGATGAGAAAGATATTGTTTTGGCACCGATATGCAACTCCTTTTCAATCCGCTTAAATAATTTTAATTGTTTAAATAAAATCTATATCTATATAAATAGCACAATTAATATCAATAGGTTGTGAATATTTTAAAAGCCTGCAAAAACAGCCTAAGTTTTTCATCAATATGTTTAAAATATAAACAAAATGGTGTCCAAATAAAAATGTGCATCTCTATAAAAGCGATGACAATAGGACGAATGAATAGATAAAAGCGCTTATATTCCAAAATAGGAATAAAAAACCAGTCGCGTGCTGACTGGTTTTTTATATGGGTATTATTTTTTATACACTAGATTGAGGTATTAAGATGGCTGAAATTTCAGCTGTCTTAATTGTTTTGCATGTTGCAAGGTGGTTTCACCAATTTCAATACCGCCTGTCATACGAGCCAATTCTAAAATAAGTTGCTCTTCTTCTAGTGCAATGATGGTACTACTTGCAGGATCTGTTTGTAGTTTTTTCACCAATAGGTGTTGATCGGACTGGGCTGCAACCTGAGCTTGGTGAGTAATACATAAAATTTGAACGTGTTGACCTAAGCCTGCCAATAAGCGCCCGACAATTTCAGCGGTACCACCACTGATTCCGACATCAATTTCATCAAACACTAAAACTTCTGCTTCGGTTTTTTCGGCATTCATCACTTGCATGACCAATGCAATACGTGACAGTTCACCACCAGAAGCAACACGTGCCAGCGGTTGAGGTGGAATACCTTTATTGGCAGTAAAGAGTAATTGAATAAAGCTTAAACCTTCAGCAGAAACTTGTTCCAGCGGTTCAAATTTAAATTCAAAATGTGCTTCTGGTAGCGCCAGTTGTTTGACTTGCTCAGTCAGTTGCTTGGCTAAAGGTTCAGCAGCATCACGACGAATCTGATCTAAATGTTGTGCTTTCTCTACAAACACTTGATGAGATTGTTCAACTTGCTCAGCGAGGGTTTCAGGATCTTCAAGTTGATGTAGTTGCTCTAACTCATTTTGCCATGTTTCATATTGCTGTTTGAGTTCATCTGGTTGAATACGGTATTTACGCGCCAAGCGATGAAAGACTTCGAGTTGTGTATTTAACTCATCCATACGTTCAGGATCAAAGCTTTGGCGGTCTATAAACTGACGTAAATTTGCTGTTGCATCATCAATTTCACTTTGTGCATTGATCAATGAATTGTAAATTTCAGACAGCAGTTCACTTCGTCCAGCATGTGATTCTAAACGTCGAATAATTGAAGAAATTTCTTGGGTAATATTTTGTTCAGATTCATCAAGAACATTTAAGCTATAGCCACAGTCTTGCATGATGTGTTCATGGTGACTTAAACGATCAAATTCTTGTTCGATTTCTTTATAATCAATACGAATGACATCTTCAAGTTCTTCAAGTTGTAATTTTAAAGTGTCAATACGTTGCAGGCGATTGGCTTGTGCATCAATCGCTGCTTGGTGTGTACGAATATTTTTTTGCCAAGTGCTATACGCATCACGCACATCTTGGGCAGGCTGATAAAAATTACTATAACGATCTAACCAGTGCTTCGGGTAGGGCGGTTCAAGCAGTTGTTGTTGGCTATGTTGGCTGTATAGCTGTACCAAGAGGCGTCCAAGTTCTTTCAATTCAGCGAGGCTACTAGGACGGCCATTGATCCATGCTTTG
Organism: Acinetobacter sp. RIT698; assembly: GCF_009668065.1. NCBI lineage: Bacteria > Pseudomonadati > Pseudomonadota > Gammaproteobacteria > Moraxellales > Moraxellaceae > Acinetobacter > Acinetobacter sp. RIT698. The sequence continues at coordinate 116,143 of NZ_WJYH01000002.1, read as the reverse complement.
CTGCGACCTGTTGCAAAGATCACCCGTCTTAAATGAATTTCACCAGATTCATCATCTAACTCATGGGTGTTGAGCCAATTTGCTTCTGGACTTTGTGCTTGGTAGCTAAAAACGGCGGTAATATCGGCTTTTTCAGCACCATAACGCACATAATTGGTATCGGTACGCTCACCTAAACAGGCTGACAACGCATCTAATAATAATGATTTACCCGCACCTGTTTCACCTGTAAGCACGTTGAACCCTTGCTCGATATCAATAGCAAGGTTATCGGCTAAAGCAAAATTGATCAGATTTAAGTGTGTCAGCATAAACGCATCCAAGCTGCGAACGGTGAAGTTCTAAGATAGTGAAGTTTTGTTGTGGTCACAAGTCAGAACGTATTCTAATACGAAGTAATTTTAAGCATTCTAAATAATTTTAATATGAAAATGTAATTTCCTTTGCTTAAGTTGCCAGTAAAAACATCAAAATAGATAAATCTTATTGAATTAAATAAAAAATGAAGCAAATATCTAGATTTTTTATGACTGATTTTATGCAATAGACATTTGAATCTATTGATCTGCATCTTTTGTCAGCCAATATTGAAACAAGACATTTCTTCACTCTAAGTAGGAAATAAATTGATCATGCATTAGGTGGGCATTCTTGGTGACATGTATTATGGTTTTTGGTCTTTATTGTTAGAGAAGCTTAAGCTTTGATCTAAGCGGACTGATAAAACAGACTAAAAATAGAAATAGCTTAAGCTTAAAAACATAGATTGATTAGTTTGCGGAGCAACATTAAACTACATCGAACATAATTTTTATAAATGCGCATTATCTGGAGAATACGCATGTCAGCTCAGTATGATCATGTATCAGTAGTTAAAAAATCTAATGTATATTTTGGCGGTTTATGTATTAGCCACACTGTGCAGTTTGAAGACGGAACCAAAAAGACTTTAGGGGTCATTCTTCCAACAGAAGAAGCTTTAACATTTGAAACACATGTGCCTGAACGCATGGAAATTATTTCTGGTGAATGTCGCGTTAAAATCGCAGACAGTGAAGAAAGTGAATTGTTCCGCGCAGGTCAGTCATTCTATGTGCCTGGTAATAGTCGTTTTAAAATTGAAACGGATGACGTTTTAGACTACGTTTGCCATTTAGAAGGCTAATTAAAAAAGCTTTGCTTAAAGTAGACCTATGCTGTTGTTTTTAAATTAGGCAAAGAATTTTTAAGCGAAATCGGTTAAACTAAAGCATCAAATAGAATCCTGTAAAGTTGGCTTTGCAGGATTTTTCATTTCTATCATCAGGTTGTTAATGAGGTTGTTCATGGCGAAGTCCGAATATTATTATGGCGTTCATTCAGTGGAGTCATTATTGGAGTTAGAACCTGAACGTGTTTTAACCTTATTTACCTTAAAAGGTCGTGATGATCAGCGTTTACAGCGCATTCTCCAGCTTGCAGAGCCTTTTGGAATCAGTGTCCAAAAAGCAAGTCGTGACAGCTTGGAAAAGTTGGCAGGTCAACCTTTTCACCAAGGCGTGGTCGCAGCTGTTCGCCCACATCCTGTATTAAATGAAAAAGATTTAGATCAGCTTCTAGAGTCAACCCAACAACCTTTATTGCTGGCTTTAGACCATATCACGGATCCGCATAATCTAGGCGCATGTATCCGTACAGCGGCAGCTATGGGTGTAGAAGCGGTGATTGTTCCGCGTGACCGTGCGGCAACATTGACCCCGACTGCTCGTAAAGTTGCAGCAGGTGGGGCTGAAAAAGTGAAGTTTATTCAAGTCACCAATTTGGCGCGTACGCTTGGACAAATCAAAGAAAATTATAATGTCCGTGTGGTCGGCACTATGCTCGATGAAAAAGCATTACCTATTCAGAAGTTTGATTTTACAGGAACACCAGTATGTGTGGTGATGGGTGCGGAGGATACTGGATTACGTCCAATCACCCAATCGCAATGTGACCAAACTGTATTTATTCCGATGGCTGGAAACTTACAAAGTTTAAATGTAAGTGTGGCTACTGGTATGGCGTTGTATGAAGCATGCCGCCAACGTCAACAAAGTGAATGATTTAATTTAAGTTATATCGGTAAGATTAGAGAAGCAACATGATGACCTCCCGTACTCAAGGCTACATGTATGTCGCCATTACAATGTGTATTTGGGGAGGTTTTACGATTACCTCAAGGCTGAATGCAATTTGGCATATCAGTCCATGGGATATCACCGCATTACGCTTTTCTTTGGCATTTTGTATTCTGATGCCGATTTTAATCTATAAGAAAGACACGGCTTTTCTATTTAACAAACAACCCTTTATTTTGGCGATGATTGGCGGTGTTGCCTATTGTTTGACATCATATACTGCATTTCACTTTGTCCCTGCGGCACATGCTGCCATTTTTTTAAATGGTTGTATTCCATTGTGTACAGCTTTAGCTGGTTTTTTACTGTATCGCCAACCATTTGATAAACATATATGGATCAGTTTAATCATCATGCTCTCTGCGATTTCTGTGATGAGTTTTTTGATGTATAGCGAAACGGGCGTTGCTTTTGGTATTGGTGATTTACTGTTTTTTATCAGTGCAATTTGGTGGGGGACTTTTACTGTATTATTGCGTCAATGGCAACTTTCCGCATGGCACGCCATGGCAGGTGTTGCGATTTGGTCGGCGATCGTTTATGTCCCAATTTATTTGTTGTTTTTGCCTAAACATTTAGATCAAGTGTCCACACCACATTTGGTCATGCAAACGTTGTTTCATGGTATTTTTGTGGTGATCATTGCGACTTTGGCCTATGTCGAAGCAATTAAACGATTAGGTGCTTTTAAAACAGGCAGTATCGTCACACTTGCGCCTTTTATTGCCGCAATTATCGCCGTACCCTTGTTAAATGAACCGATAAGCCTTGCAATGCTGTGCGGCTTGATTGGTATGGGCATTGGTGCTTTACAACCGTGGCGTTGGTTTACACATAAAGACAGTTTGCAAAAGCAGTTGGACGAGAAGAAATAGATCAAACAGGTTAAATTGATACAAAACTGATTGATAGAAACCTATTTTAAGGTGATGAGGCACACAATTTACTGCTGTGCCAGTTTTAGATACTGTTGATGTAAAGACTCTAATTTTGCGTATAGATGATCAATATGCCCATCATTTAGCACAATATCATCTGCTAATTTTTGCTTTTTGTTACGCGGCATCTGTGCCGCAATAATTTTCTGAATCTGTTCGATGGATTGGCCATCTCGTTGCGAAGCGCGTAAGATTTGCATGTCTTCACTGGCATCAATCAGTAGAGCGCGCTGGGTGAGTTCATGTTGGTTGGTCTCAAAAAGCAGGGGAGAAACCAAAATTACATAAGGACTGGTTGCTGCTTGTAATTGTTGAATAATCTCAGCGCGAATCGCAGGATGGGTAATTGATTCAAGTTGTTGTCGTGCTAATGGGTCTTTAAAAATATGTTCTCTCAATGCACGACGATCAAGTTCACCATTGCTTAATAGTACCCAATCCCCAAAAAACTCTTTAATTTTTTGAAGCGCGGGTTGTCCTTTTTCAACAATTTCTCTTGCAACAATATCTGCATCAACAACTGTAATCCCTTGGGTTTCAAACCATTGACTTGCTGCGGATTTACCGCTACCAATTCCACCTGTTAAACCCAAGATAAACGTCATTGCGTATTCCTAATACTGTGTTGAAATTATTGACCCAAATATACTTTCATAATTTGCTCACCCCATAAAAACGCAATCCATCCTGCAATTGCAATATAAGGACCAAAAGCAAAAGGCACATTTTCTTTACGAATCTTAAGTAAAATAATACCAATGATCGCACCCACCACAGAAGATAATAGGATAATTAACGGTAACATCAATGGCCCCATCCAAGCGCCAAGTGCAGCAAGCAGCTTAAAGTCACCATAGCCCATGCCTTCTTTGCCTGTCACTATTTTAAATAGATAGTAGACAATCCAAAGACACAGGAAACCAATAATATAGCCCCAAATTGCAGCACTTGCTGTTGTATATAAATGGAATGAGTTAATGCCTAAACCCATTGCCGCCAAGGTTAAGGTAAAGCGATCTGGAAGTAGCTGAGTGTCAAAATCAATAAAGGTAAGTGTAATCAGTACCCAAGTCAGTAGTACACCAAAAACCATTTCTAAAGTAGGGCCATAAACAGCAACCACTGTTAATGAACACACCGCAGTTAAAAGCTCAACAAATGGATAACGAATGCTAATCGGGTTTTGACACGAAGCGCATTTGCCTCTTAAAACCAACCAACTGATAATGGGGATATTTTGATACCAACGAATTGGAATTTTACATTTGGGACAGGTAGAGGCTGGTTGACTGAGACTGAGCTTTTCTTCATCAATCACAATTTGTTGTGAGCCTGCCAGTAGTTGGCATTCTGTATGCCATTCCTGTCGCCATTCTTTTTCCATCATCTTGGGGGTGCGGTAAATGACTACATTTAAAAAACTACCAACACATAACCCTAAAACACCAACAGTCAGATAGAGTGCTATTGGTGATTGAATCAGAAAATTTAACAAATCATGGAGCATATTCATCATTATCCGCCAACAATTGAGCCTACTTGGAAAATTGGAAGATACATCGCAATGACTAAACCACCAACGATTACACCTAAAACAGCCATAATTAATGGTTCCATCATTGAAGTTAAACCATCTACAGCATTGTCGACCTCATTTTCAAAATGTGATGCAACTTTGTCTAACATCGCATCCAATGCACCCGATTCTTCACCAATCGCGACCATTTGCACTGCCATAGAGGGGAACTTATTGGTTGCACGCATGGCAAAATTTAGTTGTTGCCCTGTGGCGACATCCTCGCGAATTTTCATTACCGCTTGTTCATAAACCACATTATTGGTTGCACCTGCGGTGGATTCTAACGCTTCAATGAGCGGTACCCCTGCCGCAAATGTCGTGGCAAGTGTACGGCTATAACGGGCAATAATGGCTTTATAAACCAGATCACCAAAAATAGGCAGTTTCAGTGCTGTACGATCTAAAAAATTTTGGAATTTTTTACTACGCTTTTTTGCTTCTAAAAAAGCAGTAATTACGACACCAATAAAAAGGATTAGAATAAACCAATATTTTTGCATCCAGTTCGACATATTGACGACAAGTTGGGTAAAAGCAGGTAGATCTGCACCAAAGGAGTTAAATAATTCCTGAAACACAGGCACAACTTTTACCATTAAAATAATGGTAACAATGATCGCAACAACGATGACCGAGATTGGATATTTCATGGCCTTTTTAATTTTTTGTTTAAGAAGTTCACTCTTTTCCTTGTAAATTGCCACCCGATCAAGCATGGTTTCTAATGCGCCAGATTGTTCGCCAGATTCAACCAATGAACAAAATAAGTTGTCAAAATGTCGTGGATATTTTCTTAATGCACCAGCAAAGGTATTTCCCCCTTCTACTTCCCCTTTGATTCCCAGTACCACTTCACGCATAGAGGGGTTTTCTAGTCCTTCTGCAACGATTTCAAAGCTTTGTACTAAAGGCACACCCGCTTTCATCATTGTGGCGAGTTGACGAGTAAAAATGGTAATGTCTAAAGTGGAAATCCCTTTTTTCATTAAACCTTCAAGAATATTTTTCTTTTTTTCTCGAATGGTTTTTATGGTGATGCCTTGTTTTCGTAAGGTAACTTTGGCAAGTGCCATATTACGTGAAGGTAATTCCCCTTTAACCTTGATCCCTTTGCGATCAATCCCGTCATAAGCAAATGTAGGCATCATTTGAGCTTTTTTAGCTGCCATCATAATTTCCTTGAATATTGATTATATTTATTCGCTGGTCACACGGTTAATTTCTTGTAAAGAAGTTAAGCCATTGATGACCTTAATTAAACCTGAACGTCTTAGATTATCAAACCCCAATTTTTCAGATGCCGCTGCAATTTGAAGTGCATTGCCATCTTCCATGATAATTTTTGAAATCTCAGGTGTTACTTTCATCACTTCGTAGATCCCGACACGACCTTTATAGCCTTCACGGCATTCACTACAGCCCACAGGTTGAAAAATTTGTAAGTCAGGATTGCTTAAGTCTTGTTCGGTAAAGCCCATTTCTAACAGACTCTGTCTAGGGATTTCAACGGGTGCTTTACAATGATTACATAAACGTCTTGCCAATCGTTGTGCAATCACAAGATTGACTGAGGTGGCAATATTAAATGAAGGTACACCCATATTACGTAAACGGGTTAATGTTTCAGGTGCGCTGTTGGTATGTAGGGTAGACATCACCATATGCCCCGTTTGAGCAGCCTTGATCGCAATTTCAGCAGTTTCGAGGTCTCGAATCTCACCGACCATGATAATGTCAGGATCTTGACGTAGGAATGATTTCAAAGCGACCGAAAAACTAAGACCTGCTTTAAGATTTACGTTAACTTGGTTAATCCCTTCCAAGTTAATTTCCACTGGATCTTCAGCCGTGGAAATATTTGAACTTTCTGTATTGAGGATATTTAAACCCGTATAGAGGGAAACTGTTTTACCTGAACCTGTGGGTCCCGTAATCAGTAACATGCCTTGAGGTTTTTCTAAAGCCTCCATAAATAATGCTTTTTGCTTTTCCTCATAACCCAGCGCATCAATACCCAACATTGCGCTGGAAGGATCGAGAATACGCAACACCAATTTTTCGCCAAACAATGTCGGTAGTGAATTCACACGAAAATCAATAGCTTTGGTCTTTGAGAGTTTTAACTTAATACGACCATCCTGTGGAACACGTTTTTCTGAAATATCCATTCTGGACATCACTTTTAAACGTGAGGCCAAACGACTTGCCAATTGTAAGGGGGGATTGGTAATGGTTCTCAGTACACCATCTACACGATAACGCACCCGATAACTTTTTTCATAAGGTTCAAAGTGTAAATCTGATGCACCCATACGAATTGCATCAACCAAGAGTTTATTAATATATTTAACAATAGGTGCTTCTTCTTCAGATGCTTCGTCATCATCTTCTGATGGCGGTGTGTCATCAGTGGCAATAATATCAACATCAAAATCTTCATCACCAAAATTAAAGCTTTCTTCTACTGTAAAGTGCTTTTCTAAATATTTTTCTAATTTATGATGTTCAACAATAATTGGTTCAATATTTAAACCGCAGTTAAAACGAATAGCATCTAGCGCCTCTATATTGGTTGGATCACTGGTGGCAACGTATAAAATATTGCCGCGTTGAACCAAAGGAATTACTTTATGTTTGCTAACTAAATTTGGGTCAATAAGCTCCTTGGGCAGCATTTCAGGATTAAAGCTGTCCAAATCAAAAATGGGCTCTCCAAATTCTTCGGAGATCATTTCAGCAATGATCAATGGTGGTATATTGAGTTTTTCACTGAGATAGGCAACGATACTCACTTTATTTTTTTGAGCGTTACTCAGCGCATCTTTCATTTGCTGGGCAGATAAAAAACCTTCGTCGACTAAGCGACGGATATACCCCGAAAACTTAGGTGAACCATTTTGCATAGACATCCCCAAAACACATTAAATTTCATTTTATAATTGGAATACGAAAATTATACGATGATCCTTAGAAATATCTAGAATTAAACGTATTTTTATAGAAACATATTTGAAAATAACTTGAGCCAATCAGGCTTTTTAGCATTATCTTTGAAATGATTTATGTTTCTTTGCTTTCTATTAAAGTATAACTTTAAATGAGATGACTGAATTGATAAAGAAAAAATACTTTAAAAATATAAATTCCGTGTAGAATGTGCACATTTTCGATAAAAGGTTAGATGTATGTCGGGTTCGACTATTACTCCTTGGGTTGTCGGCAATTGGAAAATGAACCCAATGCAAGCGAATTCGCAACAGCTCATTCAAGATTTAAATCAGTATTTACAACAATCACCGATTACAGAACAACAATGTCATATTGGTGTTGCGCCTATTTCTATTGCATTACTGTCTGTGCAAAAATTACTTAAAGATGTAGATTCACCAGTCAAAGTTGTCGCACAAGATCTTTCTCAAATGGCAGGCACAGGCGCTTATACCGGCGAAGTCAGTGCTGAACTACTCAAAGACAGCCAGATTGATTATGTGTTGATTGGGCACTCAGAACGTCGGGAAATTTTTGGCGATGATGTTGCAAAAATTAAAGCGAAATTATCAAATGCTTTAAATGCTGGGCTTCAAGTGATTTATTGTGTGGGTGAAAGCCTAGAACAACGTGAAGCAGGGCAGGCAGAGCAAGTAGTTTTACAACAAATTTGCGATCTCGCGGCGGTTGTAAAAGTAGAACAATGGCACAATATTGTGATTGCCTATGAACCCATTTGGGCGATTGGAACAGGTAAAACAGCCTCTCCACAAGATGCTCAGACAATGCATGCAAAAATTCGCGAAGGTTTAACTCAAATTACAGCCCAAGCTCAACATACAGCGATTTTATATGGCGGTAGTGTCAAACCTGAAAATGCAGTAGAGTTAGCTGCTTGTCCAGATATCAACGGTGCGCTGGTTGGTGGTGCATCACTTAATGCTGAGTCATTTTATAAAATTGCTCAAGCATTTGCTAAAACAGAAGAATAGGAGTTCAGCATGCATACATTTGTGCTGGTTGTACATATCATCTTGGCCGTTTTGATGATCGGGCTTATCCTCGTTCAACATGGTAAGGGTGCAGATGCAGGTGCATCATTTGGTGGCGGTGGTGCTGCAACAGTATTTGGTGCTTCAGGTTCTGCAAGCTTTTTAACTCGTTTAACTGCGATTCTCACGGCTTTGTTTTTTATCACCAGTTTAAGTTTGGCGGTGTTTGCTAAAAAACAAACTTCGGATGCGTATGGCTTGAAATCTGTACAGACCAGCTCTCAAACGACACCAGCTGCACCAGCCAATACGGGTGAAACTTCACCAACTGCACCAAAAACTGGCGAATAATGCCATTTAGTTCTTTCTTTTTCTGAATGATGCGACTAGAATGCGTCACAGCTGCGGTGGTGGTGGAATTGGTAGACACGCTACCTTGAGGTGGTAGTGCTTTCGGGCGTGGGGGTTCAAGTCCCCCCTTCCGCACCAACAATGAACCAGATTGTTGGTGTTAGCAGCTGAAAAACATTGATGCGGGATGGAGCAGTCTGGTAGCTCGTCGGGCTCATAACCCGAAGGTCGTTGGTTCAAATCCAGCTCCCGCTACCAATTTAATTAAGATGCAACTTAATTAAAGATCATCTAAGTTGAAAAATTGAGATGATGTGTGAATTTGCAGTGTTGTTGCGGGATGGAGCAGTCTGGTAGCTCGTCGGGCTCATAACCCGAAGGTCGTTGGTTCAAATCCAGCTCCCGCTACCATTTTGATTAAGGTGCAACTTAATCAAGCAAGAAATACAATGTATCGGTTAATGATAGATTGAAAAAAATAAATTTCTTGTGTATAATTTTGCAACGCTGATGCGGGATGGAGCAGTCTGGTAGCTCGTCGGGCTCATAACCCGAAGGTCGTTGGTTCAAATCCAGCTCCCGCTACCAAGTTTCTAAAAGGGCTCACAGATAGGTGGGTCTTTTTTGCATAGTGAACTTCGGTTTACTGTGCGATAATAGGGGCGATTACGCCCTTTTTTATTGGCTATCGTGTAGTGTGGACATCAATTGGTCAAAAAGACATGCTTCACTATAGTAAGTTTGAATTAGTCCGATGAGCGATTGAATCGCACAAATATGACGAGAGTAAATGAAGCTATCAAATAAAACTCAAGCACTTCAAGATCTAATCACTCCTGCAGTGCAAGCTTGTGATGTAGAACTTTGGGGAATCGAATTTATTCCTCAAGGTAAGCGTTCTTTATTGCGTATTTATATCGACAAAGACGTTGTGGAAAATGCTGAACCAACAATCAATGAAGATGGTGAAGCAGAATTGGGTCGTGGTATTGGCGTACAAGATTGTGTACGTGTGACTCAGCAAGTCGGTGCAATATTAGATGTACATGATCCAATTTCAGGTGAGTATGCTTTAGAAGTATCATCACCAGGTTGGGATCGACCATTCTTCCAGTTGGCGCAGTTAGAAAAATACATCGGACAACAAGTTGCATTGCGTTTGATTGCTGCAGTTGAAAATCGCCGTAAATTCCAAGCAAAATTAATTGCTGTAGATTTAGAAAATGAATTCATTCAAGTCGAAGTTGAAAAACAGCAAGTACTTGAGATCGATAGCAACAATATAGACAAAGCGAATTTGATCTTTCAGGATTAATCCAGAAATAGAAATCTGAATAAATAGGTGACTTATGGCTCGTGAAATTCTCACCGTCGTTGAAACGGTTAGTAATGAGAAAGGTGTAAGTCGTGAAGCAATTTTTGAAGCGCTTGAACAGGCTTTAGTTGCAGCGACGAAAAAGAAATTCTACGAAGGAACGAATTCGGAAGAAGCTCAGTTACGTGTAGAGATTGACCGTAAAACAGGTGATTACAGCACTTTCCGTCAATGGGAAGTTGTTGCTGATGAAGATCATGAAATGCCAGCATGTCAAGATGCGATTTCTGATGTTGATCCTGCTCAATGGTCAATTGGTGATATCCGTGAGTTAGAAGTACCATCAATTGATTTTGGTCGTATTGCAGCGCAGATTGCCAAACAAGTCATTGTGCAAAAAATTCGCGAAGCTGAACGTGCTTTAGTGGCGGATGCTTATGAAGCTAAAGTCGGTGAATTGATCTATGGTGAAGTGAAAAAACAAACCAAAGATGGCTTCATCATTGACTTAGGTGATAATGCAGAAGCGTATTTAGCGCGTGAAGAAATGATTCCCAAAGAAATTCTGCGCCCTAAACAGCGTATGAACGCAATTCTTTATAATGTGAACCGTGAAGGTCGTGGTGCACAACTCTTGTTGTCGCGTGCTAAACCTGAAATGCTGATTGCATTAATGAAAAAAGAAATTCCTGAAATTTCTGAAGAAATCATTGAAATTAAAGCAGCAGCGCGTCAACCAGGTGTACGTGCAAAAATTGCGGTTAAAACCAACGATCATCGTATTGATCCAGTCGGTGCATGTATTGGTATGCGTGGTACACGTATCCAAGCGGTACAATCTGAGTTAAATGGTGAACGTATTGATGTTGTGGTGTGGTCTGATGATCCTGCTCAATATATCGCCAGCGCTTTAGAGCCTGCGGATGTATCTGGGATTGTGATTGATGAAGATGCGCGTACAGCAGACATTATTTTTGCAACCAGCGATCAACTTGCGCGAGCAATTGGTTCACAAGGTCAAAACGTCCGTTTAGCATCAGAGCTTACGGGCTATAAATTAGATATGATGCTTGAAGATGAGTACCGTGCTCGTCAACAAAATGAAGCTCAACAGTATTTAGACATGTTTGTAACACGTCTTGATATTGAAGAAGATCTTGCAATGGCTTTAGTAGAAATGGGCTTTACCTCACTTGAGGAAATCGCTTATGTACCTGCGGAAACTTTCGATGAAATCGAATTAGATGCGGATACAGTTGAATTGCTACAAAGTCGTGCAAAAGAAGCAGCTTTAGCTGATGCGTTAAAGCAACAAGAAGATATTCAGGACCCAAGTCCAGAACTTGTTGCGATGGAAGGAATGACTTCTGAAATTGCGCATGCTTTAGCAGCACGTGGTGTGGTAACAATCGATGACTTAGCTGACCAAGCAACGGATGATATCTCTGATATCGATGGTTTAGGCGCTGAGAAAGCAGGTCAATTGATTATGAAAGCACGTGAATCATGGTTTAACTAGGAGGTAATACATGACGGATAAGTCAATTCAAGAGTTAGCGGTCAGCGTAGGACTTCCTGTTGCAAAGCTCCTTGATCAGGTGCGTGAAGCTGGATTGCCACAAAAACAGGCTGAAGATAAAATTTCTACTGAACAGCAAGATGTTCTCGTGAACCATTTGAAAAAAGCGCATGGTCAAGATACGGGACAAGCAGGACAAATCACGTTGAAACGTAAAACGACAAGTACAGCTAAAGTTGCGAGTACTTCAGGTAAAGCGAAGACAATTAACGTAGAAGTTCGTAAGAAACATACGTTTACTAAGCCAGACCCTGAACAAATCAAAGCGGAAGCTTTGGCGAAAGCTCAAGCAAATGCTCAAGTGACGTCAACTCAAAAAGTACAGCAAAATACTGTAGTGAGTGGAGTTGAAAAAACTGAAAGTTCAGCGAAAGCGAATTTAGAAAAAATGCGTGCTGCTGCAAAACAGCAAACTGCTGCGAAAGAAACACCAAAAGCAGCTGTTGTTGTAAAGCGTAAATCGACCAATAAGCCGATTACCAAAGCAACAGTAAAAACCATTGAAACCCCTGAGCAGAAACGTGCACGTGAAGCTCAAGCAGCACAACTGAAAGCGACAGAAGAAGCAGCTCGTCGTAAGTCAGCAGAAGAAGCTCAACAACGTACCCTTGAGCAAATGCGTCAAATGGCGTCTAAGTATTCTTCTGATGAAACAACGACAACGATTCGTGTAGTTGATGATTCACCGTTGGCTGCTGGTTTGGTTGGTCAAGCATATGAAGATTCATTTGCAAAAGAAGACCGTGAAATCAAACGTGGTACCAATACTGCAAATACACGTTCTCCTAAAAAAGGTGGTCGTCGTGGTCAGGAAGAGCAATCTTTCAGCCATAACCCGCATAAACGTGGTTTAAAAACCAGCCAGGCCAATAAACATGGTTTTGAAAAACCAGTTAAAAAGCAAGTTTATGACGTTGAAATTGGTGAAACTATTGTTGTTGCAGATCTTGCAGCAAAAATGGCAGTTAAAGTTCGTGAAGTGATTAAATCACTCATGAAAATGGGTGAGCTTGTTACTCAGAACCAAGCCATTGAGCAAGAAATTGCAGCATTGATTGTTGAAGAAATGGGTCACAACCCAGTACGTGTATCTGATACACAAGCTGAAGATAACCTACTTGAAGCAGCAGAAGAAGCGCGTGGTGCACAAACAACACGTGCGCCAGTTGTAACGATCATGGGTCACGTTGACCATGGTAAGACATCGTTACTTGATCGTATTCGTCGTGCCAAAGTTGCACAAGGCGAAGCGGGCGGGATTACACAGCATATTGGTGCTTATCACGTTAAAACGGATAAAGGAATTATTACTTTCCTTGATACGCCTGGACATGCTGCATTTACTGCAATGCGTTCACGTGGTGCTAAAGCGACTGATATCGTGGTACTTGTTGTTGCAGCGGATGATGGTGTAATGCCACAAACTGCGGAAGCAATTGACCATGCGCGTGCTGCGGGTACTCCAATTATTGTTGCAATCAATAAAATGGATAAAGAATCAGCTGATCCAGATCGCGTATTGAATGAATTGACAACCAAAGAAATCGTGCCTGAACAATGGGGTGGTGATGTACCAGTTGCAATGGTTTCAGCACATTCTGGTCAAGGTATCGACGAACTTCTAGATTTGATTTCAATTCAAGCTGAAATGTTAGAGTTGAAAGCGTCTGAAGAAGGTGCTGCTCAAGGTGTTGTAATTGAAGCACGTGTAGACAATAGCCGTGGTGCGGTAACGTCTATTCTGGTTCAAAACGGTACCTTGAAAGTAGGTGACTTGGTTCTTGCAGGTGCATCTTACGGCCGTGTTCGTGCGATGACCGATGAGAATGGTCAACGTATTCAATCTGCAGGTCCTTCAATTCCAGTTGAAATTTTAGGTCTTCCAGAAGCGCCAATGGCAGGTGATGAAGTTCTTGTTGTTAATGACGAGAAAAAAGCACGTGAAGTTGCCGATGCGCGTATGGATCGTGAGCGTCAAAAACGTCTTGAACGTCAAAGCGCAATGCGTCTTGAGAATATCATGGCATCAATGGGCAAGAAAGATGTGCCGATTGTAAATGTTGTTCTTAAAACTGATGTACGTGGTACCTTGGAAGCGTTACATGTTGCACTTGCTGATCTTGCAACTGACGAAGTTAAAGTACGTGTCATTGGTTCGGGCGTGGGTGCAATCACTGAGTCAGATGTGACTCTTGCTGAATCTTCAGAAGCGGTACTTCTTGGCTTTAACGTACGTGCAGACAATACCGCACGTCAAAAAGCGGATGCAGATGGTATCGACATTCGTTACTACTCAATCATCTATCAGCTTATTGATGATGTGAAAGCAGCAATGAGCGGAAAACTTGCTCCTGAACACCGTGAGACAATTCTGGGTGTTGCAGAAGTTCGTGAAGTATTCCATTCAAGTAAGTTTGGTGCTGCTGCGGGTTGTATGGTACTCGAAGGTGTATTACATCGTAATAAACCAATCCGTGTACTACGTGATGATGTTGTGGTATTCCAAGGTGAGCTTGAATCTCTTCGTCGCTATAAAGAAGTGGTTGAAGAAGTTCGTGCCGGTATGGAATGTGGTCTTGCAGTGAAAGGTTATAAAGACATCAAAGCACTTGATAAAATCGAAGTGTATGATGTTCAGTTGATTAAACGGAGTCTTTAATGGCGGGTAGTCAACGTCTTAAGCGTATGGCAGATACAGTACAACGTGAGTTGTCAGAACTGATTCGCCAAGAGCTGAAAGATCCACGCTTAGGTGGTCTGGTGACCATCTCTGCAGTGAAAGTGAGTCCAGATCTAGGTTATGCAGAAGTTTACGTTACCGTGATGGGGCGTGAACTTGGCGATGAGCAAAGTGAAGCGGCAAATAAAGAAACTTTAGATGTTTTAAATAAAGCATCTGGTTTTTTACGCCACGAATTAGGTCGTCGTATTAAAACGCGTGTAACTCCGCGTTTGCGCTTTCATTATGATAAAACCAATGCCTATGGTAACTATATGTTTGGTTTAATCGCGGAAGCAGTGAAAGATTTACCTGAGCAAAAAGACGAAGAATAAAAGTAATTGAAATAAGAAGCCACCTTAGGGTGGCTTTTTTTATGTATTTTTTATATTTTCAAAGTATGCTTAAATTTTAAGTTAACTTCTGCTAAATAATTTAGATGAGAATAACAAGATGAAGCTAAAATTTTATATCCCTGTGATTGGGTTGTCCGTAATATCTGTTACAGCCCATGCTTGTATCAATACTTATGCTTTTGAATTGGGTTATGGCGGATTAGATCAAAAAACTGCTCAAAAGCAACTGGCGCAAGGTCATTTACCTAAGACCAAATCTGTTGAGGATTTAAATGATTACGGTGTTTTGCTGATTTATGCACATCAATTTGATCAAGCGATTCAAATATTTAAACAAGTTGAAAAATCACATCCAAATCTGGCTAAAACCGCTGCGAATCTAGGGACAGCATATGAGCTGGCTGGACAGTCTGAAAAAGCCAAGTACTGGATTGAACAGGGCATGCAACGTGATCCAAATCTTCATCAGGGCAGTGAATGGATTCATGTTAAAATTTTAGATGCGAAAATCCAACAACAAAAAGATTCTACATGGATTCAAAGCCACGATGTTTTGGGATTGGATTTTGGTCAAGCAGTGGAACCAAAGGCAAAGGTTAAAACTGTACAATTCCAGAACAAACATTATGATTTAAACAGAATTTTATTAGATAGCCAAACTCAAATGGATCAACGGTTAAGGTTTGTAGATCGTGATCCAATCACTGCGCAAATTATTTTTAATATGGCCAATATTGAAATGCTGAATTATAACTTAGTGGATGATACGGTAGATCTACTGTATCGGCGCGCTCAAGATATTGGCTATCACAATCCGAAATTAATTGAGACACGTTTAGATTATTTTCAACATTCAAAATGGTTTCGCTTTAAGGCATTTTTTGTCAATATCTATCAAACATTCAAAAATCTAATTGTTTGATCATTGGCTAGGTAGCAGAAATTAAACAAAACTTTGCCTTAAACTGTATAGAATGCAGAGATATCAACAAATACAAATAAATATCTCTGAGGAATTGGCAATGAATTCAATGAAAAAAGGTTTAGTTGCACTTACACTGGCAAGTACCTTGGCTTTTTCAGGTTGTGGCTATAATACTTTGCAAGCCAAAGATGAGTCAGTAAATGCAGCATGGTCTGAAGTTGAAAACCAATATCAACGTCGAGCAGATTTAGTGCCTAACCTGGTCAATGTCGTCAAAGGTTATGCAACGCATGAAGAAAAGGTTTTAACTGAAGTGACTGAAGCACGTGCCAATGTTGCAGGTTTAAAAGTAGATAAAGAAGTATTGAACGATCCTGAATTGTTTAAAAAATACCAAGAAGCACAATCACAAATGACGGGTGCATTATCTCGTCTTTTAGCAGTGACAGAAAATTATCCAGATTTAAAAGCCAATGAACAATTCCGTGATCTACAGGTTCAACTAGAAGGTACGGAAAACCGTATCAGTACTGCACGTACACGTTATGTAGAATCTGTCCAAGATTACAACACTTATGTACGTCAATTCCCTCAAGCAATGACTGCTAAAGTGATTGGTATGAAAGCCAAACCAAACTTTAGTGCAGAAGCGGGTGCATCTAAAGCGCCAACAGTTAATTTTAATTAATGATGTGATTTCATTTCACTGTCTTAAAGCATGCTGAAAAAGATAGGCTAAGAATATTCATTATTAAATAAAAGGTGACCTATGATTGAATGGCGAGAAAAATCAGTGATGAAAAACATGAGTACAATATTATTTGTATTTCTAGGACTGATGCTTTCTGTTCAATCAAGTGTCTGGGCTGAAACTGCGACAGCCACAGATGAGCAAGAGGCACAAGATGCGATTGTTTTGGGCAAAGTGGTACCCAATACCAATTTACCCAATGTGATTGGTTCAAAACCATTAGATACTCAAAAACAAACGCCAACTACACAACAAGCCCCTCAAAGTCCCGTACAAAACGTACCCCCAGTCGCCAATGATATGGCAGAGGGTGAAACTACTCGAAATATTCCCACACTGAATCAGCCTGTCGTTGATCAAGCTAAAGTTTTATCTGCAGCTGAAAAGCAAAATTTAGAACAACAAATTCGTGATATATATCGTCAAGGCAAAGCGCAAATCGGCATTATTATTGTCCCAACCACGGGGCAAGAAGGTATTTTTGATTTCGCAATGCGTGTTGCTGAGCAATGGAAGTTAGGTTCAGCAAAACAAGACAATGGTTTATTGATTGCAGTCGCAGTTAATGATCAAAAAATCCATATTGCAACAGGCTATGGTTTAGAAGGTGTACTTCCTGACATTATGGTCAGTCGAATTATACGCAATCAAATTACACCCGATTTTAAACAAGGGCAATATGCTCAGGGCTTACAGGCAGGTGTCAATGAGATTGAGCGTATTTTAAATCTTGACCCTGAAATTGCCAAACAAGCCGCAGATGAGCTAAAAGCGCGGCAAACCCAAGCACTGCAAGAACAAGAGGCCAAGGATCGAACCTTAACCACTGCAATGGTGATTTTGGTGATAGGTATCTTTGCATCATTTATTGTCGGTAATCGTTTAAGTGCAGCAGTTGCGGGTGTGACAGCGACCGCTGCAGGTCTTATTTATGGCTCAGGGATTGTGATGAGTCTGGTTTTGGGTTTTGGTATATTCTTCTTGTTGATTACATCATTGGCACAACTCATTTTCCAAATGTTTTTATCTGGTGGTGGGCGTGGTGGAAGTGGTGGAGGGGGCAGTTCCGGCGGTGGTGGGGGCTATAGTGGCGGCGGCGGTGGTTTCGGCGGTGGAGGAGCATCAGGCTCATGGTAACAAAAACAGATACAACAGCAATTGTGACTGAACCGAAGTTACAGGAACAGGTACAACCTAGCTTTAAGCGTTGGTTAAAACACGTTTTATATATGCCTGCGTCGAAACGTTATTTTTCAAAGCAAGATCAACAAGTCATTGCACAAACTGTGACGCAAGCCGAAGAAGGTCATGTCGGCGAAATACAAGTGGTGATTGAAGGACATATTCCAAGTCATCAGGCATATCATCAAAATACTCGTCTTAGAGCACAGCAGTTATTTGCCGAATTGGGTGTTTGGGATACCGAATATAATAGCGGTGTTCTGCTGTATTTAAACTTGTGTGAAAAAACCGTAGAAATTGTGATAGATCGTGGTATTTATCAAGCAACAACGCAACAAATATGGCAGCAGATTTGCGATGTGATGATTTCTGAGTTAAAAAACAAAAATTATCGAACTGCGGTCACCAATGGTGTTTTAGAAATTGGTCAAATTTTAAATTTATTTTATGGTAGCCAATATGGTCAGGTTGCCAATGTTAATGAGTTAACAAATAATCCAATCATTGTGAATTGATTTGGTTTTTGGTGACAATAAATGTCACTTTTTTACGCTTAATTACGTAAAAATATAAGAAGTAAAAAAAAACTTGTAAAGCGTTACATTCTCTCTAAAATCAAAGAGTCTCGATTGGTTGCTGATTTTTTCCACAAAAAAGAACAGCCATATAAATTGCTCTAAAAGCTATAAAAATTTTTAAAACATTGGAGAAATGTTATGAATGCTCAAAAAGGTTTTACCCTGATTGAATTAATGATCGTTGTTGCAATTATCGGTATTCTTGCTGCGATAGCGATTCCTGCGTATCAAAACTATACACAAAAATCGTCTACAAATGCATGCTTGGCTGAAGCAAAAGCATATTCTAATGTAGCTTTAGCTGCATTATCTGATCCAAATGGTTCTGCATCTGTGCCAGACTATACTCCTGGGGCGTGCTCTGGTTTTAATGCTAAACCTACAGCAATAACAGATACAGTGAAATTTAATATTAAGAATGGTGGCACCAATAAATTTATCACTTGTGATTTAGCAACTGGTGCTAAATGTACAGCTGGTGCGACCTAATTAAATAGAAATAAAAAAGGAGTCTTTTTAGACTCCTTTTTTTCTATATGTTGAATAAATCTTAGTTACTTAATTTTATGAAGAAATCAGTTCTTATAACTATAATTTGTATTAGTTTTGCCCTTTCTTGGCTACTTGCAGATCATTTTGCCCCGTGGTTTACCTTTGGTAGTGAAATAGCTGCTTTTTTTTCAATATTTTTTTTAATATGTCTGCAGTTTAATCGAAATCTGAAAGTCCCTTATCGACTTATTCCATTATTTATTATCAGTCTAATTCCGCTGATTCAATATGGCTTTGGGCAGATCTTCTTTTTTAGTACAGCTATATTAAGTTTTCTATATTTGACTGCATTTATTATTACAGTAATTCATTCTTTTAACTTATGCATAACTGATTTTAATAGACAGAAAGTCATGTTATTTGCATCTAGTTCATTTGTTGCCGCTGGAATAATTACTGCTTTGATGGCAATCATACAATGGCTGAATTTTGAATCATCTTTTCCCTATGTTTTGGAGTTAACAGCTGGTCGTCCTTTTGCTAATTTTGCACAACCAAATAATATGGCAACTGCCTTATTTTTAGCGCTATTGGGGTGTTTATATATATTTGAAAAACAAAAACTACCCTCATTTATTATTTTGATGATTGCTTTGACTATTCTTTTTGCAATGGTGTTGAGTCAATCTCGGACAGTTTGGTTAGGAGTCATCTTTTGTGTGGTTTACTGGTTAATTCGTAATCATAAAACATCATTCAGGTTTAATCGTTTTTATGCGATAGGTTTCACGGTTATATTTGTTGTATTTGTATTAAGTTTACCATTACTCAGTCAAGTTGTTGGGACATCAGCATCAACAGTAATGGAAAGAGCAACAACAGGATATTTAAGACTACCTATGTGGACACACACTCTTATTTCTATTCAAGACCATCCTTGGCTGGGGTATGGTTGGAATCAGAGTAGTTTTTCATATTTAGATGCATTGCCGAAACATGATACTCCTGAAAGATACCTAAGTTCACATAATATTATTTTAGATATATTGGTCTGGAATGGTGTTATTTTAGGAAGCTTAATTATTGGATATGCTCTTTACTGGTATACTCATTTTTATCGGCTAGCGAATTCAATAGAATCCATAATTGCATTAATGATGATTAGTGTTGTGTTGATTCATGCAATGTTAGAGTTTCCTCTTTACTATGCTTTTTTCTTACTGCCAGTAGCAGTGTTATGTGGTGTTATTCAGTCTGAAGATGGAAATGGTAAATATTTTGAATTATCAAAAGTGATTGGTAATTCAATTGTATTGATTTGGCTGTCTTTAATTTTGCTTGTTTGGAGAGATTATAATGCAAGCATAACTGAAAGTTTTGAGGCAAAACTTTATGAAATGATGAGATTGTTTAAAGAGAAGCCACAATTTGATAAAGTGACGCCATATCAGGCTCAAAACAAAATTTTTATCCTAGATCAATTAAAATATGATGCGGAATGGATTGCTGTAAATCCTTTTACTAAGTTAAAAGAGGATCAAATCGAGATATATCGAAATCTTACTCTTCTAACACCATCAAAATATTACTTATATAAATATGCACAGTTGGCCGCTTATAATGGCAAGCAAGAGGATGCAAAATATTGTCTTTTTTTAATAGAAAAAATATATAAAAGTGATATCAATCCTGATGATTTGCTAAAGTATAATTTTTATAAGGATCATCATGTCTCGACTGATTTAAAAGAGCATGACTTGTAATAATGTGACAATTATTGATATTTTTTAATCATTATTGTGTCTCTAGAAATTAGCATTTGAAATAGTGAAAATAATCTATAAATTGTATTGAAACAGCTATTGAATAATTCAAAATGGAAGAACAAAGAGGCTTTAATTTGATAGAGTTAATGATTGTGATTGCGATTGTTGCAATTCTTGTCTCAATCGCAGTGCCAGCATATCAAAGCTACTCTAAAAGTGCGGGGGTAAAAGCGTGTTTATCTGAAACAAAAAATTATAGCAACTATATTTTCTATGCATTAAATGATCAAAATGATGCAACTAATCCTACAGTTCCTGTTATCTCATCCTGTAGTTTTATCACTAATGCTTCTTCATGGAATGAATCGACAACAAATTTGGTTATCGAGGCAAAAAGTAAGCATTCATCTACAGTAGATATTCGTTGTGATTTAAGTAAAGGTGCAGGCTGTACAATCATCCCTTAAACAAAAAGTGCTAGAAACGTTATAATAGGCTCAGTTTTTCTTTTCACTTTTCTTATGCAAGCTATTCCTTATCTTCTTTCAGCCGTATTGCTTTTACTTGCGTGGCTTTTACCTATTCATAAAATGCCATGGACAACCTTTGGTAGTGAAGCACTTACTTTTCTATCGGCTTTAGTGCTACTCAGTGCTTTTTACCATCAAGATTTAAAAATTCCAAAACCGCAACTGCTTATACTGCCTGTATTGGCAATCCCATTGATTCAATGGGGCTTTGGCGAGATTTTGTATTTAAGTAATGCATTGCTTTGTACAGCCTATATTGCGATGTTTTGGTTGATGCTGGTTGTTGGCTATAACTTGGCAGTAGGTGAAAAAGGTCAAAGAGAACAAGTCTTTAAAGTATTTAGCCTTGTGGTTTTTACGGGAGCAATGCTTTCAAGTTTTATTGCAATGAGTCAGTGGTTGGGTGTAAACGAATATTTTAGACCATTGGTTAATTTGCTCAATGGCAATCGTCCCTATGCAAACTTTGCTCAGCCAAATAATCTGGCGACGTTTATTTGTATGGGGGTATTTGCATGTTTATATTTTTATGAAAAGAGGATACTGCCAAATTACATACTCGGGCCTTCAACTTTTATTTTGCTGTTTACGATTGCGTTGACTCAATCTCGTACTGCTTGGGTAGTATGTTTGTTCACACTGATTTATTTGACGGCCAAGCAATTTGGTCAAACTAAACGTTTTGGCTTTGTCAAATTGCTCGCATGGTGTGTGGTGTTTATTGCGTTGATTACATGCTTGCCGATGCTTAATCAGTGGATTGCATCTGTATCAACTCAAGATGTAGCACAAGCAGATTCAGTGGTCGAGCGAGCAACCTCAGGCTATCTTCGTTTAGATATGTGGAATCAAGCCTTAGTCGCAATTTCAGAAAAGCCGTGGTTTGGTTATGGCTGGAACCAAACAGGGATGGCACAGATTGCTGCTTTTGATTTATATCCATCACATGAATGGTATAAAACGGCACATAACGTGATTTTGGATTTACTGATTTGGAATGGTATCCCGATTGGTGGACTGATTATTGTTTATGTCGCATGTTGGTTGTATTGGCTAAATAAAGGTATTAAAGATGCAGTTTCAATTGCAGCGGGATTAATGGTCTGTGCCATTTTGATTCATGCTCTATTGGAATACCCAATTCATTATGCATATTTCTTGCTCCCTTTAGGTTTCTTATTGGGGATCATCCAAGCTCAGTATCCTCGTTTGCCTACAGTGAACTTAAAGTCTTCGGTTACAGTAAGTATTATTGTGATTGGTTTGGTCTTGGTGGGAGTGATTTATCGAGACTATATTTTATACCGTCAACAAAGTGTATTTGTAAATAAGAAAACACCATTAAGTGCTTCACAGCAAGCAGTGATGAATCAAGATATTTTGTTACTGACGCAATTTAAAGAACGTGTCTGGTGGATTGGCTTAAATCCATATAGCAAAATGTCGGATCAGCAGTTGCAATATATGGGGCGTATGGTGGCGAACTTAGCGTCAGCCTATGATATTCAGAAATATGCGCAGGTTTTGGCTTTTAATGGTAAAAAAGTTGAAGCTGAACATCAATTATGGATTCTGAAGACGCTGCATGGGAAAGAGAAGTCATATCAGGATCTATTGCCTGTATCTGCTGTAGGAAAATAAAATTCTTTTTTACTTTTTGCATTGTTGAATCATTGATGGTTATCCTATCGCGGGGCGACAGGGATGTCGCCGTTGGGCGGGGGATAGGCGTATTCCTCGCCCAACATGAGCAAAAATAAAGCACAGCTTTGTTTGCAGCGCAAGGTTTGGCATCTCCGCTACGAAAAGTGAGGAATCGCCTACGCAAAGATATTTAAACTTTGAATGTAAGGTGTGGCAGTGAAAGCTTTATATGTTCAACCATGCTTAATGATCAATAGAAGTGACTTGATTCAGATCATTGATCCAAAATGAAGCTTATATTTTGGTGTATGCGTTTTTGATAGGTTGACTATCGTATTTTGTATTTGAAATAAAAAATCCCCCAATCAATTGGGGGATTTTTTTAATGGTATTTAAAAATTATAGCTGGCTTTGAATATAATTTTCGATACCGACACTTTCACTTAGATCCAATTGGGTGGTTGTCCAATCCCAAAACTCTTCTTCTTTTTCAAGAATTTCTTGAACAAGATCACGAGTCACATAATCTAAGTTGCTTTCAGCGAGTGCAACTGCTGTTTTTAATGCATCAATGTTTTCTTTTACTTTACGTACATCACAGTTTAAAACTTCAACTGTATGCTGGCCAATATATAGCTTGCCTAAATGTTGAAGGTTTGGTAAACCCTCCAAGAAAAGAATACGTTCAATGATCTTATCCGCATGCTTCATTTGGCGAATAGATTCTTTATATTCAGCCGAACCAAGTTTCTCGATTCCCCAATCATTAAACATACGCGAGTGTAAAAAGTATTGGTTAATCGCAGTCAAATGATGATAAAGCACTTGATTGAGCTGATTAATTACGTCTCGATTGCCTTGCATATGGTTAAAACTCCATTCTAATTTTTTACCTTAACGTGAATTTAAACTGAGTCATTGAAATTTAATGATTAAGGTAATTTGATATGGCTCTATATTAATCAACTTTTTGCAGGGTTACGAGTAGTTTATGGAACGGCAAATGAAAATCGCAATCAAAAACAATAGGGATGTCGTTTTGGCTAAAAGAGACTGATTGAAAAAACGAACCCGCTTTGAGTCGAAGCGGGGGAGGAGAATGATCTGGGGATCATTAAAAAACTTATTTATTGTCGTTATAAATCTGAACTTATTTTTATGTTTTAATTTTTAAATCAAAACTACGCGGCAACAGAAATACGTGCTGCAATCAGCGATAGCTCTTCATTGATAATGCTTTTTGCTTCAGGAGCACAGCGACCACAGCACGTGCCTAAGTCTAATAATTCACGTACTTCACGGTAGCTCTCTGCACCATTTGCCATTGCATCTTTGATATCTTGATCTGTAATACCACGACATAAACAAACGTACATGAAACTCAACCCTAAGGTTAAATGCGATATCTAATATTATTGATAATTGTTATCATTTGTCAATGAAATTCATTTGAAATCTCATTTATCTTTATTGGCTTTTTGAATAAAAAAATACCACCTGATCGGTAGTATTTAGTTTCATTTTTTAAATTATTTAAAATCAAACAATTAGTTTTGGCTGATATTATTGAGGAATAATGACAATACCATCCATTTCAACCAATGCATTTTTAGGTAAAGAAGCAACACCTAATGCTGCACGTGCAGGATAAGGTTGAGCAAAGTATTCGCCCATAATCTGGTTGACCAATTGAAAGTTGGATAAATCAGTAAGAAAAATATTGAGCTTTGCAATATCTGCTAAAGAACCGCCTGCAGCTTCACAGACTGCTTTTAAGTTATCAAAAACACGTCGAATTTGTGCTTCAATGCCTTCAACCAATTCCATGCTATATGGGTCTAAGCCAATTTGCCCTGAAAGATATAATGTGTTGTCTACTAAAATGGCTTGTGAATAAGTACCAATTGCAGCAGGGGCATTTTCAGTATGGATCACTTGGCGGGACATTGATTTCTCCTTGATTTCAAATCATTTCATCATAAAGCATGAATGGCATGCAAAGTGCATCGAAGATTATCGATAAACATTACAGGTCTTAATTTAGCACGCTTTTGCTTTTAGCGTCTCATTAATTGAAACTGGCATAGACATTCGACTAATACGAGGAAAACCAAATTGCATACGGAGTTCACGAATGATTTGCGCAATTTGTTTGCGATTATTCACCACGATATTCACATAGGTTTTATCTTCATGAGAGCGTACTGATTCAACCCCAGTTTTTGCTTTACGGCATAAGTAAATCAATTCTGAAATTTGTTCATCGGTTAAAATAAGATCAATACTCAAATAAGCATTAAAGTTCACATCGTCTTCTTCTTCCGATGTCCACTGTAAAGACATGATATTTTCAGGGTGCAAATGTTGCTCGTGCAATAAGTTATGACAGCGTGCACGATGCACAATTAAGCCACGACGGGATAAATGTCCTTGAATAGGATCTCCCAATACTGGGTTACAACAGTGTGCATATTTTACATCGACACCATCTGTACCTTGGATGAGGCGATTTGAAGCATGTTCTTCAGTGGCTTTAGATTGGGCAAATAAATGGTTGGCGACCAGTTGTGGTAATAGGTCCCCCACTGCAATTTGCTCAAATAAGGTGTCTTTATCGGGCACATGGCGCCACTCTAATAGATCTTTCCAATCCGCTTCGGATAAGTCTTTGGTCGAGCGATTAAACAGTTTTAAAGCACGGTTGAGTGCTTGTTGTCCTACTAGTCGCTGTTCATCTGGATCTTGATCTCGCAAGATGTTTTGAATCGCACGACGTGCTTTTTGGGTATTAATAAAACTTAACCAGTCTGGGTTTGGTGTTGCCAATACATCGGTAATGACTTCAACCACCTGACCACTCACCAAAGGAGTTGAAAGTGGTTTAATTTCACCATTAATTTTCGCACCCACCGCATGGTTGCCTAAAAATAAACTCGCTGAATACGCAAAATCAACGGCTGTAGCACCTTGCGGTAATTCATGCAGCTGTCCATGTGGGGTGTAGACCCAGATCTTTTCTTGATGTAAATAATCAAGTAGGTCGCTAAATGTGGTTTTTGCGCACTCACCACCAACAAGAAGATCTAAATTCTTCATGGAGGCTTGAATCGCAGAGCGACAAGCTTGTGGCGCATTTTCACCAAGAACCACACCAAAGCGTGCAGCTTTACGCATCAACTCGGTTTGAATGGTTAATGACAACGTGGTACGTTCACCTTTGAGTTTGATCATTAAAGACTGATTTCCGCCTGGTAATGGGCGACGGATATGGTCTTCATAATCGATGACTTGGAAATTTTCACGTAAGGCATCGACCAAGCGATCACAATCCGCGATGCTTTGTAAAACAATTTCAAAAGCATGGCTATGGGTGAGCTCTTGTAAGTCGATTTCATTTTTTACAAAGTGGCGTAAGAGTTCAATATTGTTGTTTTTCTTTTTGATGCGCCCTTGAATATTATAATTATTGAGCAACTCAGCTAAGTTTTGTTCCCAAACCGATTGATATTTACAGCGCTCAGGTTTGGTTTTGAGTAAATTTTCTTGTACATCATTGTACATATCGAGATCTAGGTTTTGATAGCACAGATGTTCTAAGTTATCCGCCATCTCGTTCATCCCCACAAGCCGTGCCATGGGAACAAAAATATCAAAAGTTTCTTGTGCGATACGTGCACGTTTATCTGGCCGTAAAGCACCTAGAGTCGTCATATTATGATAACGATCGGCGAGTTTGATAATAATGACACGCGGGTCTTGTAAAGTGGCTTGAAGAATTTTACGGAAAGACGCAGCTTTATTATATTCTTTATCGCTGGAATGACTGAGTTTGGTGACCCCATCGACCAATTCAGCCACGGTTTTACCAAATTTTTCAGTGATATCTTCTTTGGTGAAATCTGTATCTTCAATCACATCGTGTAATAAAGCTGCCATGAGCGTTTCGGCATCCATACGCATATGTGCCAAGATACAACTCACCGCAATCGGGTGTAAAATATAGGGTTCACCACTTTTACGTGTAATACCATCATGCGCAATATCAGCATAATCACAAGCCACAAGTACTCGCTCGACATCACTTGGTTTTAAGTACGCGTCGATAATTACATTCAACTGTTGCTTGGATTGGCTGACCTGTTGGCCTGGCATAGAACACCTATCTTAAATTACAAATTTGAAATATTTTTCCTAATGCTTTAATGAAAAGCATATTGAGCCGCTTGTCAATTTCTAGACATCAAATATATCTATTTTTTTTAACAAATATTTTGAATTTTGTCGATTGATTGGCAAAACTTTTTGCAAAATAATTGAAATAAAAAAGCCTAGTTGAAAAACTAGGCTTTTTTCAAAGGCACTGGGGCTGTTGATATTTCATAAATGGCTTGCGTTGTAGGCTAAAATTGAGCAGGCAAGGCATGAAATGAAGAGAATAGCGAGACTATTTTCGAGTTTCATAACGCAGACTGAGATAATTTTAGCCACAACCTTTCAGGACTAGTGTGTTTTTTGCCGCTACGTCGTTACGAGCTACTTATTTAGAATGACTAAATCTCATATCTCGTGCCTTGTATCGCCTAAAAAACACGCGTAGTCGCAAACATAGACGAACTGTCAACAGACCCTGGCTTATTGGAAAGAAAAACCTTCAAGATTAAGATTGTTTGCTGATAAAGCAAGGTCAAGACTAGACGTTTGGTAATCTTGATCACGTTGCTTCAAGATATCTTTAGTCACATGACCAATCGCAATTTCACGTAATGCAACAACAGTCGGCTTGTCATTGTCCCACTCAACAGTTGGTTCAATGCCTTGACGTGCCAATTGACGCGCGCGTTTGCTTGCCACTAGTACAAGCTCAAAGCGGTTGTCTACATGGTCTAAACAATCTTCAACGGTTACGCGTGCCATAAGAATTCTCGTTTGAATACAAATTTTTTAAATAGACTGTGCAGTATAAAATGCTTTCATCATAGACTCAAGTTTTAATCGAAGCTTATTTAGAAAGCATTCAGATCTAAGCTTGTGGTGTAATCAGTTTGGTAATTAAAGCCTGATGACGATTAGCTTGTTGATCTATTTTTAAGCGATTGGCATTAATAACAGATTCTAAATCATGTAAAGCTTTATTGAAATCATCATTGATGATGATGTATTCAAAGTTGACATATTGTTGCATGTCTTCCACTGCACAACTTAAACGGTGTTCAATGACTTCTACAGAGTCCGTGCCACGATTTGAAAGACGTTGACGTAAATCAAACTGCGTTGGAGGAAGAATGAAAATTTGTTTAGATTCAGGAAAAAGTTTACGAACTTGCTCAGCACCTTGCCAATCGATCTCAAGTAGCACATCATGGCCTTTCGCCAATTGGTCTTTTACAGTTGCTTGCGCAGTACCATAATAATTACCAAAAACTTCTGCGTACTCAATAAAACCGCCTTGATTGACTTGATCAAGAAAGTTTTCTTTAGAGGTAAAGTGATAATGAACACCGTCGAGTTCGCCAGGTCGCTGACCACGAGTCGTATGTGAGACAGAAACGTGTAAATTGCTCACACGCTCAAGTAGCGCTTTAACGAGAGATGTTTTGCCTGTTCCTGATGCCGCAGAAACGACAAACAATAGACCCGACATGATATTTTTCCTGATATGATAAAATATCTTCTCTATTTTAGAGTAGAGCGAAGACAAACAAAACTGTTTTTACACATTGTTTGTGTTTAATCGATAAAATATATCCAACCATTGAAGTGAGCATTGAGGGTTTTATGGAAATTGTATTGGCTAATCCGCGTGGATTTTGTGCAGGTGTAGATCGTGCAATTGCCATCGTCAATCGTGCGCTTGAATGTTTTAATCCACCTATTTATGTCCGTCATGAAGTGGTTCATAACAAATTTGTGGTTGATGATTT
Organism: Acinetobacter sp. RIT698; assembly: GCF_009668065.1. NCBI lineage: Bacteria > Pseudomonadati > Pseudomonadota > Gammaproteobacteria > Moraxellales > Moraxellaceae > Acinetobacter > Acinetobacter sp. RIT698. The sequence continues at coordinate 87,381 of NZ_WJYH01000002.1, read as the reverse complement.
ACGTCAGCGTGGTGCGATTTTTGTGGATGAATTAGATGAAGTACCTGACGATAATATTGTTATTTTTAGTGCACATGGCGTATCAAAGGCCGTTCAACAAGAAGCAGAACGTCGCGGTTTAAAAGTATTTGATGCAACTTGCCCATTGGTCACCAAAGTACATATTGAAGTGACGAAATATGCACGTGAAGGAACCGAAGCAATTTTGATTGGTCATGAAGGCCACCCTGAAGTTGAAGGGACTATGGGGCAGTATGACAAAAAGAATGGTGGTGAAATTTATCTGGTTGAAGATGAAGAAGATGTGGCTTCATTAACAGTACATCATCCTGAACAAATAGCATTTGTGACCCAAACAACCTTATCTATAGATGATACGGCCAAAGTGATTGATGCTCTGCGAAATAAATTCCCTCAAATTCAAGGGCCTCGTAAAGATGATATTTGCTATGCCACACAAAACCGTCAAGATGCTGTGCGAGATTTAGCCACACAATGTGATGTGGTGTTGGTGGTTGGCTCTCCAAACTCGTCGAATTCAAATCGTTTACGTGAGTTGGCTGAGCGGATGGGAAAACATGCGTATCTGATCGATAACGCAGATGAGTTAAAGCAGGAGTGGTTTAACGTCAATCATAAGATCGGTGTTACAGCTGGAGCATCTGCACCTGAGATTTTAATTAAACAAGTGATTCAACGGTTACAGGACTGGGGTGCAACAGCACCGCAAGAATTAAATGGTCGTGAGGAAAACATCACATTTAGTCTGCCAAAAGAGCTACGGATTCATGTAACGCAAGCTTAAATTTAAACTTTATTTTTTAAGCAGATAGCTGAGATTTCAGTTATCTGCTTTTTTATGCCTTTTATCCAACTTGTATTGGTTTTGTAAGTATTTAAGATATGATTTTTAATAGGGTAAAGTTTTGTTGCGATGGGGGAGTAGCAATGCATAATAATCGAGGATTCACCTTAATTGAATTGATGGTGACAATTGCTGTTTTGGCGATTGTTGCGTCGATTGCAGCGCCTTCTTTTTCAAAGCTCTTAGCAACCTATCAAGCGAATAAAAGCAAAGAAGAGTTAATGACAGCACTAAAAGAAGGGAAGAGCCGTGCATCATCAATGAAAATGTCTGTGATCGTTTGCCCGAATAAAGATGGCTCGAATCAGGAAATAACAAAGACACTCTGTTTAACCAAAGCAGGAGTTAGTACAGCCAATGTTTCAAATTTCATTGATGCAAAACGTGTCATTTTAGCCAATATTGATAAGGCTGTTAGTGTTGGTGGTGACTTATATGTTGTGTTTAGTGCTATTGGGTCATCACTTGATAATGTGCCAAGTACAAACCTAAAGGCAAGAAAAATAACAATATGCGGTAATAAGGAACTCACCGAAATAACAGTGTCCGTTATCGGAATTGTATCCTCTGAAAAGAATGGAGCATGCTCATGAAGAATAAGAAGAATCAATTGGGTGTGGGGCTCGTTGAAGTTTTAGTTGCCCTGGTTTTGCTTGCGATCGGGGTTTTGGGATTTACTGCTTTACAGTTAAGGGCTGTAGATGCGACTAGTGAAGCGCTTACAAGATCTCAAGCAACACTAATTTTGAGAGGCTTAACAGAAAGTATTCGTGCTAATCCTAATGGTCAATCTAGTTATCCTGCTGCTGTAAAAGGGTATATTGGTGTGGGAGAAAAGTCTCCGAAAAAAAAATGTTTTAATGCCACATGTACACCAGCAGAAATGGCTGATTATGATTCATATTTGGCTGCCGATGCAGCATCAAGAATCGGGATTAGTATTACAATGACAGATTGCCCAGGGGTAGGCAGTACAATTAAAAGGCAATGCTTATTCGCTGCTTGGGATGAAACTGCATCGAAGTTAAAAGCAGGTGATTATAGTGCCTGTATGAGTAGCACAGGAACGTATGTGTTTACTGCAAAATGCCTAATGATGGAGGCATATTAATGAGATTCATGATAAAGCACGAAATAATGGGGCCTCAGAAGGGTTTCACACTAATTGAATTGATCGTTGCTCTTGCTATTGGTCTTATTATTAGCGCCGCAGCTTTGCAATTGTTCACTGGTGGTTTAATTACGGCAAAAATGCAAGAAGCGAGTGCAGAGTTGCAAGATAGTGGGGTGTTCGGTGTCGATTATATTGCTAGAGATATCCGTCTCGCGAATTTTGGAAATGTAAATAATCCAGTGTTAGATACAACAACACCCAATGGTGGAATTATTTTTACCAGTGGAGACCCAGCTTTAGGTAAGGCAAATTTACAATTAAAAGATGTAAGTGCAGGATTGTTAACAAAATCAGGAGGTCCGACTGGGACGAGCTCTAGTAGTGATCAACTCACGATTATGTTTCAAGCACCCAATAAAATGATGAACTGTGAAGGTAGAGAAGTACAGGCCAGTGAGTATGTTATTCAGCGTTATTTCTTAAGGACAGATAATGGTAACTTGGCATTGGCTTGTGATGCAAATACCCCAGGAAGTAGTGTCCCTTCTATTGCTGGATTAAATGATTCAAATAATGGTGAAGTGATTATGCCAAGGGTGGATCTTGTTAGATTTTACATCGGAGCAAAAGCTGGAAACAATTTTAGCTATTACACTATTGAGCAATTTAAGACAGCAGTAAAGGCGGCGTCCTCTCCAAATATCCCTAGAGTTGTCTCCATTAGAATGATGGTTTTGGTGCGCTCTAAAGATCCAATAACAAATAAAAATATAGACCCATCTAAAGAAAGTTTTAATTTCCCTGATGGTGACGTGACTTTGACGGATAAAAGTACCAAATATTTACGACGTTTATATACAACAAATATTGCATTAAGAAATGGCTTAGGAGAGAAGATTTATGAAACATCGAACTAACCTAAGCAAGCAGAAAGGGTCAACGATTATCGTTGTTATGATGATGTTGTTATTTTTAACAATTGTTGGAGTAATGGCTATTCGGACCTCTATGACAACATTGAATATTGCGACAAATGCGCAAATTGGTCAGCTTTCAAGTCAAACAGCGGATACACCAATCAACCAAGTGTTTTTAGAGGATTTAAATAAACAAGTGAATCTTTCAAGTGTTATTGGTAAAGCTTTGAAAGATGCAGATACAGAACCTGGTAAAGAATATGTATTTTGCTATAAACCTAGAGTGAGTACTCGATTTGGTTCAGTTACATCGATGGCTGTACTTAGAAATACAAGTTCTGATGTTGAGTTAGTTGAGGGAAGTACAGATAATTTTTGTAATTTAACCACTGACTTTGGTAGTGCAAGACGAGGGGTAGTTACACAGATTTCTATTAAAATTCCAACAGATACCGCTGATTTACCTCCTTTGGCATTACTCGCAAGAAATATTAATGTAAGTGGCGGACAAACAATTCCACAAGGGGTAACTGAGCAAAAACGTATTCGGATGACGACAGTAGCAGTGATGCCCATTTATGCTAAAAACTTGTCTGCGGCTCAAGCATGTTTAAGAGAAAATGTGAATGATAATTTAGATGCGGAATCTAGTGCTAAACAAACAACAGCACAATGTCTCGTAAATCTTGGTGTTCCAGTCAACAGTCAAGTCCAAGAGTTTAATTTGCAAACATTTATAAAGATGGTTAAAGCACCAGTATAATGATGAGGAATGTAAAATGAAATCTAAAAAGCTTACGGCCTCATTGAGTTATGCAGGCAAGCAAAAAAAATTAAATTTAGGCATGGTCGGATTTACAACGTTTGTCGGTACATTCCTGATAATGTCTTCTGTCACCCAAGCGAATGATTTACAAATTTATGCTGCACCTACTGCAGGAAAAAAGACGCTGGTGATGATGTTGGATACATCTGGATCAATGGCTTACTTTGATGATAGTAGGTGTTATAGGAATGGAACGGAGAGTAAGACATCAACAGTGCCTTATGAACGTAGATATTGTACTGATCGATATGGTACTAAGGTAGGCTATGATCGATTAACACGTTTAAAAGATGGAATGTTTGCATTTTTAAATAGTGATGAATCTTCGCTAAGACAAGTTCGGGTTGGTTTAGGAAATTATTCTGCTGGTGGAGATGGTCGGAGCGGTCAAATTTTAGTTCCAGCCAAAGAACTGGGAGAGGTAAATTCTACTCAAAGAACAGCTTTAAGAAATGCAATAAAAGATTTAACAGCTTACAATGGTACACCAACAGCACATGCTTATGCAGAAGCAGCAGCATATTTAATGGGTACTAAAACATTACAATCAATAAATTTAAATAATGCCCCAATGTTTTTTTCATATTCAACTGGCGGTTGGTGGTCAACAACTTATAATTATCAGTGTAATCAGTGGAATGCTTCTGGAACAAACTGCAATTCTTGGTATACAGTGAGTTCGATCAATACGAATGGTTTAACAGCACAACCATGCTCTATAAATGGTAATAATGGTACTTGTTATAATAAAACAGGGACTGTTTTATTCTCCAATAATGATAGTGGATTTACAAAATCTGCTGATGATACAAAAGTCGCTGATAATACAACATACAAGTCGCCACTCCCCGCTGTTGAAGATCGGCAAAGCTGTGATGGTCAAGGGGTTTATATTCTTTCAGATGGTGCCGCCAATTCTACAACTGAAACTAGAGCAAGTAACTTAATGACAGCCGCTCTAGATGCATATGGGAATAATTTTAGTTGTGCTGGTGGACTCGCTGAAGCCTACGAAGGAAGTAATCCCGGAGGTTGGCGCTGTATCGGGGAGTTTGCTAAAAAATTATTTGATAAAACTAAGAATCCAACAGGTGTGTCTATTCAAACTGCTTTTGTTGGTTTTGGTAATGAAATGAATGACTTGGGTTATGGGTATGTGGAAAATGCTTGTAGACTGAGTTCCCGTACACAAGACGACCGAAAATCAGATGATCAATGTTCCCCAACAGCTACAGGAAATTATAAGCAGAGCAAACCAGGTTATGGAAATGGCGGTTTTTTCATTGCAAAAGAATCTAGTGAGATTACCAATAGCGTAATTAAATTTATCGATAACTTAGGTAAAAATCTAATTAGTCCATTATCAACTGGGGCGATTTCTGTTCCTGTGGATGCTTTAAGTCCACAATCATTCCAACCTTATGGATATTTGAGAGCGTTGGAACCAAAACCAGGGACTCAGAATATTACTTGGACTGGGAACTTGAAAAAATACAGTATTCAAGGTGGCGCTTTAAAATCAGGAAGCAACTTTGTTTTTCAAAGCAATGGATTACTCAATCCAAGTTCTCAAGATATTTGGAACGGCACCTCTCTAACTGATGGTGATGGTGTTACAGCGGGTGGCGTCTATTCAAAAATTAAATTGCCGACACTCGCTAGCCCTAACGGTTATAGACCACTTTATTCAGATATAAAAAGTGTGGCATCAAGTGGAGCAATTACTTCCACAGATAAAAATTCTGATTTATTTTTAGTCACCCAATCTGCGACAACTCCAACAAATCTACTAGATAAGTTTAAGACTGATAATCGATTGAAAAACTTAACATTAGATGTCCAGTTAAAATTATTAAATTATCTAGGTTATGATATCAATCTTAGTTCGACACAGCTTCCGAATAGTTTAGATTCGCCTAATGATGCTTTTACATCGATGGGTGCGAGTATTCACTCTTTCCCTGTACAAATGACCTATAAAGGAACTTTAGATGCAGATGGTAATTTAAAGTCTACACGTGATCAATCGTTACTTTATGGAAGTATGGAAGGTGCTTTACGTATCGTCAATTCATCGACCGGTGAAGAGCAGATGGTTTTTGTTCCTGCGGAAATTTTGCAGGATAGTACGGCATCGAAAGCGCTGAGGAAAGATGAGTCAAATATAAATGGCGTTACACAAGGCATTAATGGGGCTTGGGTTGCTGATTCAGATTATAAAGTAACTGGTGGAAGTGATACAGGTACATCAGTCGTAGCAAATAAGATGAATGTATACGGTGGTATGCGTATGGGAGGAAAAAGCTATTATGGCTTAGATGTCCTTAATCCAAGCGCACCTAAATTACTTTTCCGTATTCTTGGTGGGGCAGGTGACTACACTCGTATGGGGCAAACTTGGTCTAAACCTGTACTAGCCAATATTCGTTATAACAACCAAATTACCCGAGTGATGATTGTGGGTGGTGGTTATGATATGTGCTATGAAAATCCAAGATTTAAATTGAACTCATCAAATTCCAATACAGATTATCCATCTACATCATGTAACAATAAAGCACAGGCAGATGGTAATGCAGTTTATATTATCAATGCAAAAACGGGTGAGAGAATTTGGTGGGCAAGTAATTCAGGTGCTAACACGAATAATGCAAATATGACCCATAGTATTGTTAGTAGAATCAGTACTTTGGATCGTGATGGGGATGGCTTAGTTGATAATCTTTATTTTGGTGATTTAGGTGGGCAAGTATTTCGTATTGATTTAAATAATGCCAAAAATACTCCAGTCGCATCCTTTGGGAAAAGAGTTGTTCGTTTAGCAAATCTTGCAACAAAAGCCGATGGAACAAGTATTACAAATGGAGATCAATCTCGTTTTTATCAACCACCAACGCTAACTGTACACGATGAGGCAGGCTCAACATTTGTTATGGTTGGTATTGCGTCTGGTGATCGTAGTACACCATTGGATGTTTCACCGAATAAAGGTCGTGAACTCATGTTGCCTTTAAATGAGTTAACTGGACGCCCAACCAATAAAGTTTATGGATTGATTGATCGTGATATTGCAGATAGTGGATTGATTACGGGTACAAAAGATGCTCAAACAGGTGCTTATAAAGACATTGATCTAAAATCAGTTGACATCACCTTGAAATCTTTAAAGGAAAATCCGCAAAATATAACAGGTATCATTTCTTCGACTTTTTTCCCATATGCTAAAACAGGTATGCAGGGATGGTATCGCTCACTCTCTAGTGATCAGAATGGAAATCCAGTATCTGGACGAACTGCGGGAGGTGTGAAAGCATTTGAAGAAGAACCTGTAGCGATGACGGGAAGATTAATTGTTCCAATTTATGACCCTGAAGGTACGGGTATTGTTGATAAACAAAATCCTTGTCAACCTCGAATTATTGGTGAAAGTAATACTCAACAGTTCTGCTTGCCATATGGAGCCTGTTTGGATTCAAAAGGTGTTGTTGATTGGAGTCTTGAAAAGAGTACTGGTTTTCAGATTGTAGATGGTAAGAATCAAAATGTCTTGGGACCAGGTATACAAGGTATTACTTTTGGTCCAGATGATACTAATGGTGGAAATAATACAGGTAGTAATTGTGGAGCCTTAACTTTGCTGGGTTTACAACAAGGAAAAGGAAGATGGGAGTGTAATAAGATTTTAAACCCAATCCGATGGTATGAAAAATATGTTGAAGCTAAGAAGAATTAGTCGATATGGAACTGTGACAAGCCAAACTTGTCACAGGAACACTTATGGTTTTACATTAATAGAACTAATGGTTGTCATTGTTATCATTACAATTTTAGCTGCTATTATTTATCCAAACTATCAGGATCATGTGCGGAGAGCCGCCGCTGCCCAAGCTCAACAGGAAATACAGAAAATTGCAAATCAGTTGGAGATATTTAAATCTAAGAATCTCACCTATCAAAATTTTGATTTAAAAGATTTATATAGCTCTAACTCGTCAGACGAGATTTTAACACCTGTTGGATCAACTGGAGATATGGTTAAGTACAAAATTACCCTCAAAGATCTATCCGATCCTAGTTTATCTCTTACAGATTCTAGTGCATCAGGATTTGGTTGGGCAATAAAGGCAGAAAGTACAGATGTTAAAAACTATAATCTACTTATGACGAGCGAAGGGCTTCGTTGTAAAACCAAAGACAGTGTTACTTTTACAGCTTGTACAGGTAATGATATTACATCATGGTGAAAGTATGAAGCAGAAAGGATTTACATTAGTTGAGATATTAATTGTTGTGGCAATTATAGGAATTTTAGCTGCAATAGCTTATCCGTCATATCAAGAATATATTGTTCGAACAAACCGAGTTGATGCACAAAGTGAAATGCTTCAAATTGCCCGAAATTTATCCAATTATAAAATGGCGAAAGGGACATTTAAAGATGCCAAATTGGAAAATGGAGCATTTGAAGAAGATTATCCAAGTGTTGGAGAAGCAAAATATAAAGTTAAATTAGAAGTTTCTAAAGATAATTTAACTTGGTCTTTAAATGCTGCTCCAATAGCGGGTTCTCAGCAAGCCGGAAATGGTGATGTCGGATTAGATAGCCAAGGCCAAAAATGTTGGAGCAAAGGCACCACTTGCACTCCATCAGCAACCACAAACTGGGACGGCAAATAAAAATTAAATTCAAAATTGTGGATAAATAAAATTTGATCTTTCTTTCATGACAAAGATAACGTAAAATATTGCCCTCTATGAAAGGGGTTTGAAATGTATCGATGGTCGGTACAAGGATAATCCGTAAAAACTATAAGGTTCTATCATGGTTGTAATTCGTCTAGCACGCGGTGGTGCTAAAAAACGTCCGTTCTATCAAGTAATCGTAACTGATAGCCGCAATGCGCGTGACGGTCGTTTCATCGAACGTATTGGTTTCTTTAACCCTACAGCTCAAGGTAAAGCAGAAAAACTTCGTTTAGATGCTGACCGTTTTGCTCACTGGGTTGCTCAAGGCGCTCAACCGTCTGAACGTGTTGCTTCTTTAGCTGCTCAAGCTAAGAAAGCTGCAGCTACTGCATAATTAAATCTTTAATTAGGCAGTAAGCCCATGACACCAGCACAGAATGTGCCCGAAGATCGTATTCAGATTGGACAGCTACGTTCAGCATATGGATTAAATGGGTGGCTCTGGGTCTATTCCAATACAGAACCTATGAGCAACATATTTGACTACCTTCCTTGGTATATTGAGACCAAAGCAGGTTGGCAAATTGTAGACGTAAAACGTTGGAAACCACATGGTAAAGGCTTGGTTGTTTCGTTGAAAAGTGTGAGTGATCGCACTGCAGCAGACAGTCTAGTTGGCGCGAATGTTTGGATTTCAAAATCGCAACTGCCTCAAGCAGGCGTGGACGAGTATTACTGGTCTGATTTAAAAGGTCTAATCGTATTAGGTCTGAATGAAGAAGAACAGGAAGTAAATCTTGGTCAAATCCACGAATTGTTTGAAACAGGCGCCAATGATGTCATGGTTGTTCGTGCAACAGCAGATAGCATCGATGGCGAAGAGCGAATGATTCCATGGCATAAAGATGTGGTACAACGCGTTGATCTCGAAGCTGGTCGTATCTATGTCAATTGGGGCGTAGATTTCTAATCCGATAAGGATTGGCGCAGCAGGAAAATAGAGGAGTCTGCGATGTTTTTTGCAGTCATTACGCTTTTTCCTGAAATGTTTGAAGCGATTACAGCGTACGGAATTAGCGGGCGAGCGGCAAAGCGTGACATTGTACAAGTTCATTGTATCAATCCGCGAGAATTTGCTGAGGGTAACTACAAACGAGTGGATGAACGTCCATTTGGTGGTGGTCCTGGTATGGTGATGATGGCTGAGCCTTTGGCAAAAGCAATCCACTATGCAAAAGAGCTTGCAAAGCAAGCAGGTGCAGTTCATGTTCCTGTGGTGTATATGTCACCGCAAGGACAGACCTTAAATGAACCCGCAGTACAACAATTTGTTGAATATGACGGATTAATTGTGCTGTGTGGACGTTATGAGGGAGTTGATGAGCGTTTGATCCAAAAATATGTTGATCAGGAATGGTCGATTGGAGATTACGTATTATCAGGCGGTGAACTCCCTGCGATGGTTTTATTGGACAGTATTATTCGACGTTTGCCGAATACCATGTCAGATGAACAATCCGCAGTGCAAGACTCGTTTGTGGATGGTCTTTTAGATTGCCCACAATATACCAAGCCAGATCATTTTGAAGGTTTGGAAGTTCCTGAAGTACTTAAGTCAGGGCACCATGCCAATATTGAAAAATGGCGGTTTTTGCAACGCTATCAACGCACTTTAGAACGCCGACCTGAGTTGGTGGAACACGTTGAGTTGACCAAGCAGCAAAAAAAATGGCTAAAAGATGAGCGAGGGTAGGCAAGCATTGATTATGTTTGTTTCAACGCACGTCAGAAGCTGTGCTTCTTATTCAGGGATACAACATTCATCATTGTTGTCCTGCGGAATGTAAGTTCCATAAGAAGTCGGCTTCAAGAAAATACTTATGATTAAGTACTTATATTAGGCTCTTTATTGATCTGAATAACATCAGCAATAAAGGGAAAGATAAACGGGTTGATACGCGATTTAGCCTCTATCCCCAGCGGTTGTGCAGACCTCTTCTGTCCCGCAAAACGGAGATTCCCACAATGAGTGGTAAACATCCTTTAGTTCAAGCAATTGAAAACCAACAGTTAAAAACTGACCTCCCAACTTTTGCTCCTGGTGACACAGTTATCGTTCAAGTAAAAGTAAAAGAAGGTGATCGTGAGCGTCTTCAGGCTTTTGAAGGCGTAGTTATTGCGAAGAAAAACCGTGGCTTGAACTCTGCGTTCACAGTACGTAAAATTTCTAGCGGTGTTGGTGTTGAGCGTGTATTCCAAACTCACTCTCCAATCGTTGCTAAAATCGAAGTGAAACGTCGTGGTGACGTTCGTCGTGCTAAGCTTTATTACCTACGTGAATTGTCTGGTAAAGCTGCGCGTATTCGTGAAAAATTACCAGCGCGTAAACAAGGTTAATTTTAACTTCGCTTTACAGCTAAAAAATGCGCCATTTGGCGCATTTTTTGTTTCTTGCTACAGTTAAAGCCCTTGTAGTTTCAGGCGATTGGTATGTTCACGATAGACTTGTACTGGATCTGGTGAAAAAATTGCACGCAATCCTAAAATTTGATTGACCTCATCTAAGTGATTCCAACGATAATCATCACGAATCGTTTTGCCAAATTTGGCACTACACCGTGGAACTAAACCATCATTATCACGACCAGCATTAATTAATAAACTTGTGCCAAGTAGGGCCGAATCCAAGTCGAGAAGATTTGTGACGGCTGTATTGCCCGTAAATGAATAGAATTGAATCCCTTTTTCTTGATAAGCCCCTTCACCACAAGCTGTGGTGCCAACGCCCATCGGGAATTTACTGTTAAATAGCGCAGAACCTTCAATGGTGAGGCTTTTCCCACCTGCTAACGCATCATGGGGAAGTTCTTTCGGGTCAAGACCTTGCGCCCAGACAATTGCTTTTGAAAATAAATTGACCACACTCACCAATGGGCCTTGAAGCGGCGTGCTTTCTATACTTAAGATAACGTTTGCAACAGGGCTGCCTTTTTGTGGTGAACCAACAGCGGTTACAGATGCAACCTGGGTAGGCATAATGCCTGCGACATAGCGGCTGGTAGGACCACCATGCGAATGGCCGATCAGATTGACTTTTTGACTGCCGGTAATTGCCAGAATCTCTTCGACTTGCTGAGCCAATTGCTCACCACGGACTTCAGTAGAATTAAAGGGTGATACTCGCGTAGCCCATGTATTGGCGCCGTTGCGAGCCAAATCTGGTAAAATTTGATACCAGTAGTCTAATCCTAAAACATCGCCAGCACGAATAAACCCAGCCATACCGTGCACAAATACCACAGGATATTTGGTTTTTGCATAGTCCGAGTTTACTTTACTGACAGTCACTTTTTGCGCATTATTAGATGCATATGCGGTTGATAATGTACTCGCCAGCAGTAGACTCGCGATAATACGTCCATATTTCATGTTAAAACTCCATCTATTTTATTATTGGGCGATTTACATACCTCAATTTTAAATGTATTGAGTGTAAAGCCTCGATTCTGATCATGTTTGCAGGAACACAAACTTTTAACTTCTTTGTTTTTTTAAATCTTATATCAAATCAGATTCTGGAATTCGAAATTCAATACAATGTTTAGTACAAAATTTGAATCCAGAATCATTTACTATTCAACTATAAAATATACTGAATGAACAGTACATTTTATCGCCTCTCATCGGCAATATTTACAAGCCTTGTAATTTCAGACGATTGGCATGCTGACGATATTGAGCAAGTGGGTTTGGTGCAAAAAATATTCCACGTAGCCCTAAAACATGATTGATTTCATCCAAGTGCGTTTGACGATAATTGTCTCGAATCACTTGCCCATAATGGGTATTGCAACGATTCATCAAGCCATCATTATCTAAATTTTTATAAGATAAAGGTGCGAGTGTGGAAATGACGCCATCCATAACATCAAAAATGTTGGTGAATTGGGCTGTACCCGTCCAAGAATAATGATAAACACCATTGGCTGTTACTTTTTGACCATTGCCACAGTCTTTGGGAATCGCAGCACTTGGATATTTTGCATTAAATTCAGCAGCCCCTTTTTCACTCACACTTTGTAAAGAGTTATTTAGGCTGAGGGGGAGGGATGGATTACCTTCGAGAAGCGTAATCACTGGTGCTAAGATATGTTGACTAAAGATAGTCAGCAGCGTATTTGCACCTCGATTACTTAAAATATCATCCGCGATCTTAGAACCTTTAATTGCCCCTGCAACAGCAGTTAAAGAAGCAACTTTTGTGGGTGCAACGATTTCAATATAGCGAATCGTTGGGCCACCATGACTATGCCCAATCAGATTGACTTTGGGTGAGCCAGTCAGTGCGATGACTTCATCGACTTGCTGTAAGAGTTGTTCACCTCGAACCTGTGTCGACTCCAATGGGGAGACTTGTGTCGCATAAACTTTTGCGCCATTGCGAGCTAAATCAGGGAGGATCTGGTAGAAATAATCTATGCCAAAGGAGGAAGTCCCCAGACGTGTGAAACCGAACATCCCATGATTAAATACAATTGGATATTTGGTTTTTGCATAGTTTGAACTGACATAACGTGGATTTACAGTTTGTAAGCCAGATGCAGATGCAGCCATCGAACTTAATCCAATGATTAAACTCAGGGCGAAAATATTGATTTTAAATTTCATATTAAAATACTCTTGTTGTTTTTAAGTGAATTGTTGATTGACATGACGTCTGTGTTGCAAGCTAAAAGTTGCTTACAACCCTTATGATCTCAAGCGATTGGCATACCATCATTATCGTTATTGCTCTAAACCAAAGGTGCAAGTTGCATTAAAATCGTGTCAATCCCGAGCAAGTTTTTAGTTTGTGTGCGTCCTCCTTATAGGGTGTTGTAAATATTATTTTCCACTTTGTATCCGCAGACTTGTAGGTATCCCTGAGTTATAAATGTACAGAGATCCTTGAGTCTGGCTTGCAAACTCAAGCCATAAAACGTGCTATAAATGCATAATCTAAATATTTTTGTTTTCGCTTTTTTCATCATTTTAGCGATGGGCTATGTATTTCATGGCTAATTTGCAAAGGGTAATTTTCCTCCTTGATCATGCACAGTTTCAAAAGTTTGTAATCTGAGTTGCTCTTGTTGATTTGCAAATTGTTGTGATTTCAATTGTTCTACAGCACGCTGTTTGGCTGAATCACTCAGATTACTTTTGAGGATAGTGTCACGTTCAGCAAGGTATTGATTAACTTTGCCTTTCCAATCATTTCTTTGTACATCAAGCGTTTCTAAGCGTTGTGTCGCTTCTGGTCCCACTAAATTGGTGCGCATTTGACGGATCTCTTGTGCAGAACCACCACGCGCCTTGATCTCTGCTGTCAGCTTTCTTAAGTCTTCAAGTTGATTGAGTTGTTGTAAATTCTCTTTCCAGTCTTCGGGGAGTTGCTCGAAAAGCTCTTTGAGTTTTTGTGCTTTTTCAGCAGCAGATAATTTTTGATTATCCATAATTTCTAGGCGGTCTACCGTATATCGGTCATAGGTATCTTGTGTGCCAAATAAGCCTTGAATTTCATAATCCGAGAAGAATTTTTTTCTTAAGTTTTGAGTATTGACTAAAATTTGCTGATAATACTTTGCGCTTTCTTTATCTGCGGTGGGTGCTTGTAAATCGCCTAATTTACTTCTGTAATCAATATAACGTGCCCAGAGATCATTTAACTGTGATAGCACAGGCTCTTTATAGCTGATTTTGGTATAGCTGAGAAAATCTGCTTTGATTTGCTCAATGCTTTTTTCACCATATTGGGTGATGAAATATTCAAAGCAATCTTTGGTCTGTTCATTGACAATCAATCGATTGGAGGCATCCGCACGGATTTGGCAATTAATTTGCGTGTCTTGTTGGCTTTTGCTGGCAAAGCTCAGTGCTTCGGAGGCTGGAAGCTGAGTTGAGGCCAATTGCCCCATCTGTTGTTCGAGTGCTTTTTCAGAAGCTGGTGGTGTTTCAGTCGATTCTGTATTAGGTTTTAGCCAAAAAATCACGGCTATAAGAATGATCAAGAGACTACCAATGATGATCCCAATCATTTTTTTAGATAGATCCATCTAATATTCCTACTATTTTTAGATTTTTTATTGAAAAAATAATTTGCCACAGAATTCGAAATTTCAAACAGAAAATTTGTAAAAATAGACGAATGGTTTTTGCTAAAATAGCGCATTATTCTCCGTATCCAGACCAATATGTCTTCAAAAGCTCAGAAAATACCGCGTCGCCATATCAGTGGTGTTTTTTTATTGAATAAGCCTTTAGGCATAAGTTCAAATGCGGCGCTACAAAAAGTGCGGTGGTTGTATCGCGCTCAAAAGGCAGGGCATACAGGGGCACTTGATCCTTTGGCATCTGGACTTTTACCAATCTGTTTAGGTGAAGCGACTAAATTTTCACACTATCTGTTAGATTCGACCAAGCGTTACCAAACGACTGTTCAACTCGGGCATAGCACGACCACGGGTGATGTTGAAGGCGAGGTTTTACTTGAAAAGGCCGTACCTGAATTAAGTGAAGACAGTATTCAACAGGTTTTGGCGCAATTTACCGGAGATATTCAACAAGTTCCGCCAATGTATTCAGCCTTAAAAAAACAAGGCCGTCCTTTATATGAGTTGGCGCGTCAGGGAATTGAGATTGAACGTGATGCACGGCCAATTCATATTTTTGCCATTGAGCTAATTGCGTTTAATCAGCACAGCCTGACCTTGGATATTACTTGTTCTAAAGGAACGTATATTCGTGTTTTGGGTGAAGACATTGCCAAAGCATTGGGAACTTACGGGCATTTAACGTATTTAAATCGAACTCAAACGGGTCATTTTGATTTGATTCCGGAATATACCATTGAGCATTTGGAAAGCTTGACTGAACAAGCGCGTGAAGCCTTGTTGCTGCCTGTCTATGCACCAATTGATCATTTTCCTAAAGTTCAGGTACCTGAAGGACGTGCGGAATATTTTAGCCGTGGTATGGAAAGTAATATTGAGCATGTTGCCGAAGCTGAAGTCTTGGTTTTTGATGGTGATAAATGTTTAGGCTTGGCTGAAATTACCGATAAAAAGCGTTTAGTGCCTAAACGCGTGCTAAACCTTTAATTTCGTTTCATTGTTAGAAAATGACTCAGTTTAAATCTAAGCCTGATTAAGCTCAAGCAGGATTAAGCCAAAGCAAGGTTAAGTCTCTCAGCGCCTTTTTAATAGACGCATTTAAAAGATAAGTGAATGTTATGGAATTTGATATCATCCTCAGTTTAGTATTCTTTGCCTTTTGTGCAGGGGCAATTGATGCCGCTGTTGGAGGTGGAGGGTTGATTCAAATTCCTGCATTGATGGGTGCTTTACCGCATTATCCTACCGCCACAGTTTTTGGAACCAATAAACTGGCTTCGATTTGTGGAACAGCTTCGGCTGCTTTTTCATATTTAAAACAAGTCAAAATTCAGTGGAAGCTGTTGGCAGTGATTGGAATCACTGCATTTATTAGCTCATTTGGTGGTGCTGCTTGTGTCTCACTGATCCCCCAAGAAATTTTGCGGCCATTTGTATTATTTATGCTGATTGTGATCGCAATCTATACATTTTTTAAGAAGCAATTTGGACAAGTCCATTTTCAACAAGAAATCACGCGTAAAATGTTATTGATCGCGGGTGTAGGTGGTTTATTGATCGGCTTTTATGATGGGATATTTGGGCCAGGTACAGGTAGTTTTTTCATCTTCTATTTTATTCGTTATCTGAAAGTTGACTTTTTGCACGCATCGGCGCTTTCCAAAATTGGCAATTTCATGACCAACTTTGCCGCACTGAGTTTCTTTATTCCCACTGGACATGTGTTATTTCAATTGGGCCTGCTGATGGCTGTTGCCAATGTGTGTGGTTCATTGGTTGGTGTGAAAATGGCACTGAAATATGGCAGTGGTTTTATTCGTATTCTATTTTTGATTTTGGTTAGCATTTTGATTTGTCGCTTGGCCTATCAAATGTTTGTCGCGTAATTTGCTAGATTCTCTGGTTAATTTTTTTTGATACAAAAAAGCTTAAATTTTGTAAGGCTTTTTTTTGATTTGTCTTCTAAGATTGTTGGTTTCTTGATCGAAAAATCACAAACCGAAGCAATGGAAGGTAAATATCAAATAGGATTATAAAAAGAGGGATTTAGATGAATATATTTGAGGCTTTGAGAGAAAGTCATATCATTCAGAAGGATTTGTCAGAACAATTAACACATACCTCAGGCGATAGTCCTGAACGAAGGAAAATTTTTAATTTATTGAAAAATGAATTATTTGCCCATGCTGTTGCAGAAGATCGCTATTTTTATATTCCGTTAATGATGACGGATTCAGGTTTAAATATTACCCGTTTGGCACTGGCTGAACATCATGAGATGGATGAAATATTACAATCGCTAGAACAAACAGATTTTAGCCACTCTCGCTGGCTGGTTTTAGCGAAACGATTATCTGAAATCATCGCGCATCATATTCATCAAGAAGAGCATTCTTTTTTTCAAAAAGCGCTAAAGATTTTAGATGAAAATCAAAAATTAATCTTAGCAAAGAAATATTTATCGGAATATAAAAAGTATAAAGCAAAAGACATTATCCGCTTGGTTGGCTAAGTCTGTTGGCTGGTATTTCGTTGACTTGTCTACAAAGGCAACTAAATAAAATTGAAGCTATAAAGTACCCAGAGAATGATGAGCAGATTGCTGAACGATATTTACAATTTTTTTTAAATTAATGAGATGCTTCTCATCCATCATATATTTACACTGATCTTCTCTTCCTTAAGATCGCGTAAATATGGTCGGGATTCTATATGACTGGCAGTGGGTCAGTATTGAGAATGTTTTAGTGAGCATTTGAGCTTTTCGCCGCTCTAAATGTTACCCCTACCGAGGCAATCATAATGCAGATTAAAGCAACGGTTTGCCAAGCAGTAATATGTTCATTCAGTAAAACCATACCTGAAATTGCGGCAAGTGCAGGGGATAGACTCGATAAAGTACCATAGCTCATTTTGCTTAATTGTTTTAAAGCAAGCAGATCTAAGGCATACGGAATCGCGGTTGCTAAAAGTGCAATCAGCAAAGCTTTGCCCCAGTACTGTGTTTGTAGCAAGGCATCTGGGTTATGTACAGCACTAATTGGCAGCATAACCAAGGCAGACAAGACGATTGCAATACTTAGTGCATGCATACCAATATTTTGTCGTACAACTTTTTGCCCAAAATAAATATAACTTGCCCAACAGACACCCGCACCTAAAGCAAAGGCAGCACCAAGATAGGAAAAGTTATGTGCGGTCGCATCTTGCCAAGGCACCATCAAAGCAATGCCAATGATGGCAAGAAATACCCAAATATAGTCAGTTTTTTGTTTAATCGAGAGCAGTGCCAAAGTCAGAGGCCCTAAAAATTCTAATCCAACAGCAATACCTTGAGGCAATTTGCCTAAAGAGGCATAGAACAGCACATTCATCAAACAGACTGAACCACTATAATAAAGTAGCTCATTCCATCTTAGGTAAGGTAAACGCTTGATAATTTTCCATGAACGGAACATTAAAATAATTAAAATAGACGCAAAACATAATCTTAAGGTCACGACGGTAATCGGATCTAAAACCTCAAATAATTGTTTCGCAAATGAGGCACTGATCTGATAAGCCACCATAGATAAAACCATGAAGAGCACAGCAGTGAGTTGAGAATTTGGCATATCTAAGGTGAGGAAAAATATTGCACAGATTTTAACACTTTCTCGGATTTATTTGAGTATTTCGCGAATAGATGAATATTGATTCAACATTTCCCTTTGAGATTCAGCCGAGTCCTCTGTAAGATGGGAATGATTATACTTGCAATGGCACATGTGTTAGGAATAAAAGATGTCAGGAAATACCAATAAAACTGAAAATTTAGGCTTAAATGCAACAGAGCAAGCAGAAGCTTGGTATATCGATGTACTTAAATTAGAACAACAAGGTCTTGCTCAAAATGAGCAAGACGCTCAAGCGCGTGTTGATTTGTTGGTTAATGCCTCTAATCAGAATTTTGCACCTGCAAGTACTTTGTTAGGACAGTGGCATGTTTTAGGCCGTTATGTAAATCAAAGTGTGCAGTCAGCTATTCTTTTTTTTCAACATGCAGCAAAGCTTAATCATGCACTGGCTCATTTAGAACTTGCTTATCTTGGCTTGAACAATGCAACCAATCAATTGACAAAAGCTCAAGCTTTAATGCATTTGCAACAAGCAGTTCAATTGAATCATCCAGAAGCAATTTTTGTTTATGCACAACAACAATTATCACAGGATCCACAGTCAGCATACTTATTACTTTTAAACAATTATTTAAAAAATCAGCATCAAAACAGCCTGAAGTTTTTTGTAGAGTTTTCAGGGTTTGATTCGATCAAAGTACAAAATGAATTGTTAAAAATCGCTGAAAAAGACCATTTTTCCTGTGCTTTATTGGCGTTTAGTTATTTAAAACAGAACAATCTTGATGCTGCTTTAAAATATGCCGATATCGCGCAAGAACATAATGATCCATTTGGCTGCTATGTTCGCGCACTTATTGAACAACAAAGTGCTAAAGCGGATGCGGCAGTTGTGCAAGAGTTTTTACTTAAAGCTGCAAAAAATGGACATATCGAATCTGCTTATTTAGCTGCAGTGACACTGTTGAAAAATTCGGAAAATGCCAAAACTGAGCAAAAGCAAAAAGAATATGCAGCACTCGCTTTTGATTTATTATCGCATGCTGCTGTTTCAGGTAATGTTCCAGCTCAATATTCTTTAGCACAGTGTTTACGCTATGGTATGGGAACTGAGAAGAATCTTGATCAGGGTATTTCTTGGTTAGAACGTGCTGCAATGCAAAACCATCCAGATGCCCAGTTTGAATTGTCGATGTTATTGCCTTTAGAACATGAACATCACCTTCCATTACTAAATTCAGCTGCAGAGAAAGGCCATGTTCAGGCCATGCTGTGTATGTCAATTTTTGAGCAACGTCAAAACAATGCGGATGGGGCATTATTCTGGTTAAACAAAGCCAAAGAGTTGAAAGTTCCACGTGCCTTCTTCTTATTGGCACAAATGTATCAGGAAGGTAAGTGTGTAGAGGCTGATTTAACCCAAAGTGCAGATTTGTTTAAACAAGCTGCCGATCATGGTGATATCGACTCTTATTTTGAATTATTTAAAATTTATAAAGATGGGATCGGGGTGCGTAAAAATAAAAAAACTGCCAGCAAATATTTGGATTTAGCCAAAGAAAACCAGCATATTGAAGCAGCTTCAATTGAGTTTTAATCAAAGATCAGTCTATGTCTGAATTATCGCAACACAAGCTCGCGCATGTAGCGACCTATACCCATGAGACAGGTCGCTTGTTTGTGGTAGGTGATATACATGGTTGTTATGATCTGTTGATGCAACAGCTTGAACGTGTTCAATTTAACTTTGAAAAGGATCTATTGATTGCTGTAGGGGATCTTGTTGATCGTGGTCCTGACAGTTTGAAATGTTTGCATCTGCTTGCAGAGCCTTGGTTTAAAGCTGTTTTAGGCAATCATGAAGAAATGTGTTTATTGTCGCAGATCGATCCGATGATGAAAGATATGCATGCGCATCATGGTGGAAAATGGTTTTATGCATTAAGTCCAGATCAGCAGCAACAAGTCATCGATCAATTAAACACTTTACCCATACTGTTAGAAGTCATTTATCAAAATAAGAAGTATGGCTTTGTGCATGCCGATATAGATCTAAATGATTGGGATGCGTTTAAAGTTGCGACACGATCTAAAAGTCGCGAATTGGCGTTATGGGGCAGAGGAAGAATTAAAAATAAACGCTTTATGCGTTATTCAACAGTTGTCGGTGTGGAGCAGGTTTTTCTAGGTCATACCGTGGTTGATTTTGTCACCAAGAAGCATAATTGCTATTTTCTAGATACGGGCGCTTGTTTTGGAAGTGAGTTAAGCCTTGTTGAAATAGATCATCACCGCCCGATAGAAAAACAAGTGTTTGTCCTGAAGTCATAATTTTGCTTATTATTGTTTAAATATTTTTAAGAGTTCAGGCTATTCATTGCAGTGAATTTTATATGGCTATTACTTAAATTTTATCTGTGTAGTGGAAAAAATAAGTCTTTAATTAAAAAATACATACATATAAAAGCATTAATTATTAAATGCATAAGTATAAGATTTTGAATTGTAAAGAAAAATATTTATTTCTAATCAAGGTCATTCTTTCATTTATCGATATTCAATCAAATTTTTTGCCATTACTTGATTCGATACAGTAAGCATCAACTCGGTTAGATTGAGCAAAATATTAAAATATTTTTAAAATAAAACAGCTATTATTAATAATTAATTCACAGTAATATAAGTTATCGTGATGGATATCGCGAATTAAATAACAATAAGGTGATCAGAATGATGAGATCGAAAAATTATATAAAATGGTTTCTTTTTGCATGGGTAAGCTTACTTTTGTTGGCTTGTAACTCTTCAACAAAATTTGAACAGGGTCTTACAGCCAAATTTGAATATAGTCCAACAGCGCCAAGTATCGGTGAAGTTGTAAAATTTGATGCAACCAAAAGTACGGTTGATCAAGCAAAAGAAGCCAGTGCAATTGCTAGCTATGCTTGGAACTTTGGAGATGGTTCAAGCGGAACAGGTGCTACAGTTGAACATACTTATACCAAAGTTGGTCAATATACCGTGAGCCTGACGATAACAGACCTAGCAGGTCGGACTGACTCAACTACACAGAAAATAGAAGTAAAGCAGGGAGCAACAACGATAAACCGCGAGGTTTTAGTTTCAGCTCAAACGGTTGATGGCGCTTCGATTCCAAATACAAATATTACAATACAAGGGCAAAGTGTTAAAACAGATCAAAATGGTCATGCGACGTTGAAGCTGATGCTTCCTCAAAACACACAAAAAGTGGTGGCTAAATTTGAAAAACAAGGCTTTATCACGCAGTCAATTGTTTATGATGTTGCCAATTTAAAAGCAATCTCAGCAAATTTATTGGCCATTAAACAAATTGTTCCTGTGTCAGAGATCTCTGACGCTCAAGTGATTCAATCCTTAAATTTGGGTGCACGCATTAGCATCCCCGCCAATGCTTTTGTAAAAGCAGATGGCAGCCTAGCCACAGGCGCAGTGACTGTTGAATTTACTCCATGGGATATTACCAATCGTGATTTAAATGCAATGCCTGCCAATGGTGT
This sequence comes from Acinetobacter sp. RIT698, assembly GCF_009668065.1. NCBI lineage: Bacteria > Pseudomonadati > Pseudomonadota > Gammaproteobacteria > Moraxellales > Moraxellaceae > Acinetobacter > Acinetobacter sp. RIT698. The sequence continues at coordinate 65,668 of NZ_WJYH01000002.1, read as the reverse complement.
AGCACGCGATGCGCAAGGCAACATCGTGGATCTGATCAGTGCTGGAATGATTACAGCCACATTTAAAGATGTAGGTGGTCAGAAATTACAACTTGCAGCTGGTAAAACAGCAGACCTTCAAATGAATCTGCCGATAAAGAGTATCAATAATCAACAGATGAAAATAGGTACACAAATTCCAATGTGGTATTTTGACCAAGTGAGTGGCTTGTGGATTGAAGAAGGTATTGGGCAGGTAATGCTGTCAAACCAATCGTCTACAGGCCTTGTTGTACATGCAACAGTGAAGCATTTTTCAACATGGAACTGGGATTTGAAATTTGAAAATGCAGGTTCAGTCTTTGTGCAGTGCCAATCCAATGGTGAGGGGATTCCATGCAATGTGACTGCAAAAATCAGCTTAAATGATGGTTCATCCTTAACCAAATCCAACAGTATTCCTAAAGAAGGATTGACGGTGGTGAATATGCCTTCGAGTGGTTCAATTCATTGGACTGCAAAAGATCTAACAGGCACGATGCTGGGTGAAAAAACTTCGACAACCTCAGGTAATGTGATTATTGATCTTGGAAAATCAGCCACAGATCATTTTGTAAAATGTGCACTACCCAATGGGACGTTTGTGGCATGTTTTGGCAAAATAAATGACCAGTTGGATTTTTCAATATCGCAAGATGGCGGTCGTTTCCTCACAGGTATAAAAGACCCAGACGGGCAGTTGGATTGGTCTGCACAAACGGCTTTAATTTTTGAGAGTAATCAATGGGTGCGTTATAAAGGCCAGCAAACTTCAGGTTTAACAGGTAATGTTAATATTATCTTGGCAGATCGTGAAGTTGTTTATGTCAGCAATCAAGGCTTGAGTTTCCCGATTGTCTGTACCAGTTTGATTGAGGATCCTTTAAATGGGACCACTGAGCCCAATGGGAATTGGGAAGTTGTTCCTGAATTAATTGGAAAGTCATGCAATATAGAAATCACGGTATATAACATAGATGGTAGCAATGAGATCTTAACTTATAATGCAATCTATGGAAAACCGACGCAGATTCAATTACCAAGTAAATATTCAGGTTTTGATTCAGCTGGAAAAGGCCCTATTACTTATTTAAGTATTTATGCAAATATAGAAGACAGTAATGGTGACTTGGTTGAACGAATTGGTCTTGAACTAGAGCCAGATCCGAATAGCATGATAAAACTAATTATGGATGCACCTGATTGGTAGGTTTTAGATGAGTGAATTGAAACCACCTTTCGAGGTGGTTTTATCCTTTATGCCGTGCTTTTTGTGTGGTTACGGTGCAGCCAATTGATGCACTAATGATAGTGGCCAACGCTAACCATTGTGTCCATAACAATTGTTCACTTAAGAAAATAAACCCTGAGAATGCAGCAATTGCAGGCTCAAGACTCATTAGTGTGCCAAAACTTAAAGCAGATAAATTTCTTAAAGCAATCATTTCCAATGAAAACGGCAAGGCACTTGCTAAGATCGCCAACGCAATAAAATAAATTAAATTTGAAGGTTCAAAAACCTGTAGCGGCATCCCAGAAAATAAGGCAATTGGCATTAAGCACAACATGCCCACAAACATCCCCAAGCATACGGTATGGTTTCCAGAAACCCCTGAAGGTCGTTGACCTGCAATAATATACAGCGCCCAGCAAGCGCCAGCAGCTAAGGCAAAGGCAATACCAATAGGATCAAGGCTTTGCTTTGCCTGATCAAATGGAAACAGTAAAACCAGTCCAAGTACTGCAAGCCCAACCCAGATAAAATCGAATTTTTGCCGTGCATGAAACAGGGCCACACTGAGCGGTCCAATAAATTCAAACGCTACGGCAATGCCGAGTGGAATACGATGAATTGATAAGTAAAATAAAGCATTCATTCCTGCAAGGGCAATACCATAACTGATGATGGATGACCATTTCACCTGTTTAAAATTGACCTGCCAAATTTTAAAAATCACGGCCAAAATCAATGAGCCGAGCAATAAACGCATAGCGGAAATGGTAAGGACTGGAAATTGATCAAATAATGTTTTTGCTAATGCGCCACTGCTTTGCATACTGATCATGGCAATGAACAATAGAACTAAAGCTTGCAGGTGTGGTGCATTTTTTAAATTTGGCATTGTTTCTGAAATTTAGAGTAAGGGCTTGGAGGAAAATCTCCGCAACAGGCTTTTTATATAAAACAATTTAGATGAAATGCTCATGTAATTTGCAAAGCTTATTGCGCTTTAGATAGTACACTGTCTTTGTAGAGTAGGGTGAGAGAAGATGCTAAATAGTTTATTAATCAAATAATTTAACTTAAAAAAATGCTATCGGAAAGAAGTGACAGATTTATAAATCCCATAAAAAAAACCACAGGCAAATACCTGTGGTTTTTTAGCTTAAATCGTCTTAGAACAATACGCGAACGCGGATTGTGCCTTCAACTTCATGAAGTGTATCAAGCGCTTCTTGAGATGCAGTTGCGTCTACATCCATCACCAAGTAACCAACATCACCTTTAGTCATTAATGACTGACCAGAAATGTTGATGCCATGCTCAGCGAACAGGTTGTTAATTTTAGATAACACGCCTGGCACGTTTTTATGGATGTGTAGTAAACGGTGTTTACCTTCAGTCAATGGAAGTGCGATTTCAGGGAAGTTTACTGCAGATAAAGTCATACCTTTATCCGAATAAGCAACAAATTTTTCAGCAACTTCTAGACCGATGTTGGCTTGCGCTTCCATGGTTGAACCACCAACGTGAGGTGTTAAAATCACATTGTCTAGGCCACGAAGTGGAGAAACAAATTCTTCACCATTGGCTTTAGGTTCTTTCGGGAATACGTCAACAGCTGCACCAGCAATATGACCAGATTTAATCGCATCTGCCAAATCTTCAATAACAACACATGTACCACGTGCAGCATTGATGAAGATTGAACCTTCTTTCATTTTTGCAAATTGAGCTTTTGCAAAGAAGTTACGAGTTGAAGGAACATCGGGTACATGCAGTGTAACAACATCTGCATTTGCAAGTAGTTCATCTAAAGAACCTACTTGACGTGCATTACCCATAGGAAGCTTAGTCACAGCATCATAATAAATGACGTGCATACCCATGCTTTCAGCTAAAACTGAAAGTTGAGAACCAATAGAGCCATAACCCACGATACCTAAAGTTTTACCACGCGTTTCAAATGAACCTATCGCAGACTTGTTCCAACCACCGCGGTGAGTTGAAGCAGATTTAGCAGGCACACCACGAAGTAAAAGAATTGATTCTGCAAGAACCAATTCAGCAACTGAACGAGTATTTGAGTATGGTGCGTTAAATACAGGAATACCACGAATCATGGCTGCATTTAAATTCACTTGGTTTGTTCCGATACAGAAACAACCCACTGCGATCAATTTATTCGCAGCTGCAAAGACTTCTTCAGTTAATTGTGTACGGGAACGAATACCAATGAAGTGTGCATCTTTAACCGCTTCTTTCAACGCTTCACCCTCAAGCGCAGTTTTACGGTAATCGATATTGGTATATCCGGCAGCATTTAACGTGTCGATTGCGTTTTGATGAACGCCCTCTAACAACAAGAAACGAATTTTATCTTTAGGTAGTGAAAGATGTTGGCTCATTACGGCTCCGCTACAAAGGCCAAATTTAGTCGCAATATGATACCATAGACCTTGTTCTATAGATATTTCGATTGTGACAGTACAGTGGATATTTTATCTACGATTTCTGATAAGCATTATTCAAAAATTAAATGAAATGCTAATGCATTGATTTTTATAATGCTTGAAGCATACTTTATACACAAAGTGTGGATAATGTGAATCAAATCTGTGCTTTATCCTCAGCAGTCATCTAGGTAAAATACTGCTAAAATCAGTAAAGCTGCCGATTTCAGCTATAAAAAATGCTGAAAAATTTTCACAGACTGATTTAAAATCTCGAATGTTGTATAGCACAACCTCTTATTTACTTCTTGCTAGGTCCGCAAAACGATGAATGCTCCAGTAACGATAGCACCTGAATTATTGACCCAATTGACGCAAATCGTCGGTGAAAACCGAATTAAAACCGATGCTGACAGCTTAGAAAATTGGGGCAAAGACCATACTAAGCATTTTGATCCGCAGCCATCGGTCATCGTTTTCCCATCGAGCACAGAACAAGTGCAAGCAATTGTTCAATTGGCCAATCAGTTTAATGTTGCGATTACCCCATCGGGTGGCCGTACAGGTTTATCAGCAGGTGCTGTTGCTGCCAATGGTGAAATTGTCGTGAGCTTCGACAAAATGAACCAAATTTTAGAATTTTATCCAGCTGACCGTATGGTGCGTATTCAGGCGGGTGTGGTGACTGAACAGTTGCAGAACTATGCAGAAGAACAAGGGATGTATTATCCGGTTGATTTTGCTTCTGCGGGTTCATCACAATTGGGGGGCAACATTGGAACCAATGCAGGCGGAATTAAAGTGATCAAATACGGGATGACTCGTAATTGGGTACTTGGTCTGACAGTGGTGACGGGTAAAGGTGATGTATTGCGTTTAAACAAAGGCATGATTAAAAATGCTACAGGTTATGCAATGCAACATTTATTCATCGGTGGTGAAGGGACTTTAGGCTTAGTGACTGAAGCCGAAATTAAACTTGAACGCCAACCGCATGACCTACAAGTGATGGTATTGGGTGTTCCTGATTTTGATGCAATCATGCCTGTATTACATGCATTCCAAAGCAAAATTGATTTAACTGCCTTTGAGTTCTTTGGTGAACTGGCGATGCAAAAAGTTTTGGATCGTGGTCATGTACAACGTCCATTTGAAACAGAATGCCCATTCTACGTTTTACTTGAGTTTGAAGCGCCGTACGAACCAATTATGGATGCTGCGATGGAAATCTTCGAGCATTGCATGGAACAAGGCTGGGTGCTTGATGGAGTGATGAGCCAAAATCTTGAACAAGTTCAAAGCTTATGGCGTTTACGTGAAGACATTTCTGAAACGATTGCCCCATTTACTCCGTATAAAAATGATATTTCAGTATTGATTACACATGTTCCTGCTTTTATTAAGGAAATTGATACAATTGTTGCTGAAAATTATCCTGATTTCGAAATCTGCTGGTTCGGCCATATTGGTGATGGAAACCTACACTTAAATATTTTAAAACCTGTGAATTTATCTAAAGATGAATTCTTTGCTAAATGTCAGGTGGTAAATAAGTATGTGTTTGAAACTGTGAAGAAATATGACGGTTCAATTTCTGCAGAGCATGGCGTAGGCATGACCAAAAAGCCTTATCTGGATTACACACGGACTGCTGAAGAAATTGAATATATGAAAGCCTTGAAGAAAGTGTTCGATCCAAATGGCATCATGAACCCAGGTAAGTTATTTGATCTGTAATGATTTAAATAGCTCATTTGTACAAGCGCTTCGAGAGAAGCGCTTTTTTATTGCCGAACAAAAGATAAAATAAAGTTACATGCTGGTCGCCATTTATTGCTGAAAATTTGTTATGTTGGTTACGCTTAAATATTGATAAGAAACTGAAAACTATGCTCATTGATAACATTTTAATTTCTAAACAAAGTTTAGACAGTGATGATCACTATGATGTGATTATGTCCAATATTGATAGCTTAAATGGCTTATTTGAACATTATGTCGAATATGATGAAGTATCCGCAGAGGCTTTATACAGTTATTTTGTCGATTACTATCTTGCTCAAGTCAATAATGGTGGTTTTTCACAATTCGTTTATAACACGGGTTGGGATGCGTTCATGGTGAAACATGTTCGTGAAGGATTAAAAGCCATGAATGCAACTGAGCATTCTGCTCTCTTTGAGCAAAGTGCGGATTTAATTGATCAGTTTTCGGATGAGCAATTAGAACAGTTCTTAGAGGGTGAATACTTTGGTGAAAATGAGCAACGAGATATTCTCAATGCTTTTGATGACCAGTTTTATGCATTGAATGATAGTGAAGATTTGATTGAAATAAATAGTCGATGGTTAAAGCAACATCAAAAGCTACAGGTTGTTGATGAAGATCAGATCTTAGCGATTGTAGAGCAAGTTGCAGCCAAAATTCCAAATTTAGAACAACGTAAACAGCAAGCAGCTGAAAACAGCCCACGTTATTTTAAAATTATTCAAGCTTTATGCCTGCAAGCAGGTCAGGAACTAGATCGTATTACCATTGGTGATCCATCACATGAGTATAATGGGCAAGAGATCGTTGCTTGGCATTTTCTAACTGATGCAGGGCATTTTTATATGCTGGATCTAGGTGATCAAGCCTTGATGTTTGATGAAAATGATCAACAAATCATAGCGCTCGATGTTAGCCATATCGCAGATGAGTCATAAAGACACAGTTTTTAAATAGTGTACGTTTAAAAAGCATAGCATCATTAGGCTATGCTTTTAGTTTTAGGGTGATCAGAATGAATCGTTTGAGTTTAATTTCAGTATTTTGTTTAGTGGCTTTGTCTGGCTGTGCAACAACACAAAATTTAATGAATAAAGTAGGTGGTTCAGAGACACCATTAAGTCAGGTTTTAAAGGAACGTCCTGATTTGCGTAAGGATCTCGCGACTGTTGAGTTGCGTCAGTATTTTAATAGTGTGGAATCACCTACTGTTGCAGAAGTGAAGTTGACTGAAACAGGTTTTATGGATGATTCGGTGCGCTCAATTCGTAGTGTGTATAGCTTTAAAAATATTGATGGTCAGTGGAAACGTATAGATATGCAGAAGGAATATCAGTGTTACCGTGGTAAAAATACCAAGACATTCCAAAAGGCAAAATGTCCTTGATGATTTTTTGATTTATGCTTGAAAAATAGATAGAAATACTGGATAAAAACGTATCAGACTTGGTACGTTTTTTTATTTGGGAAATCACAATAAATGAATGTTTTAATTGTAGGTAATGGTTTTGATCTTTCGCATTTTTTGTCTGCTACAAGAAGTTGAATATATAAAAATATATAGTCAAACCACCTCATTATTCATACAAGTGATTTCCATCAAGTCATTAATCATCAATGAAGCTTATGTTTTTGTATGAACTTTTAGAAACTGTTGGTTATCAATTCATCTTTTTATCTCTGAAAAGTGAGGCATCGCCTGCGCAAAGGTATTTAAACTTTGAATGTAAGGTGTGGCATTGCAAGCTTTTTATAATCAAACAATTTATTTTTTACATGTAATTGATTAATTAAAAGTATTAATTAATCGAAATTCTATTCTTATGTCTGAGCTTTTGACAGGTTGGCTATAAAGCAAATTATGCTGGTAAATATCAGGATGAACTAAAGCGAATATTGATGAAGTTCTTGAATTAAAAATAAAGGGAAGTCGACTTTGGATTCAAAGAAAATTTAAAAAGCACTGAAATTAATGATATAAAACTTATAGATTTACCCAAAATGTGAACACAATGAACATCCAACAAGAAATTCAACACTTATTCCAAAACCGAGATGAACATCCACTGTTTTATATTGAAAGTGGTAGTCGTTTATGGGGCATGGCAAGTCCAGACAGTGATTACGATGTACGTGGTTTCCATCTACCTTCCAAAGCACAATATTATGATTATCGCCAACACCGTGATTTAATCGAGATCATGGATGGCGACTTTGACTTCGTTTCATTCGACTTAAATAAAATGTTTGGGCTTTTGGCAAAAAGTAATCCGACTGTTTTAGAGTGGGTACGTGCACATATTGTCTATTTTAATCAATTTCCTGAATGGGAGAAATTTAGAGATGGCTTACTTGAACGAATAGACTATAAAGCGCTGTATTATCATTACTTGTCGCTGGCTAAAGGCGGTATGCATGTCATGCAAACCGCAGATAACTTTACCTATAAAAAAGTGTTTTATTCTATTCGTGGTCTGATGTCAGCAGAACTAGCAACACAGCAAATTATGCCTGAACTCCTGATTACGCAATTGTTTGATCAAATCGACGCTCATGATCCCTTACGGCATTGGGCAGAAGATTATTTGGAAATCAAAAAACAGCAGAAAGAAAAAGCGCAATTGTCTGTTGCGGAACAAGCGCAAATCTTAAAACTGTTAGAAAATAAAATTGAGGCCTTAAATCTAAGAGCGATTGAACCGACCAATGATATTGAAAAATTGAATCAATATCTCACCGAATATAGCTTTAATTTAAAACAACATTTTTATGGCTAATGTTTTTACTCAATCAGAGAATAGTGACACTATGAAAACCCTTGCCTTTATTCATCGTAATGACACCCGCTTTGCGATAGGGGATTTTTATCCTGTACTTTCTGTCTTTTCACACTATGAATTAGGCAATACCGTCTCTCCCTTTCTGTTATTGGATCATTTAGGACCTGGTGTTTTAAAACCGACCAATTTACGCAAAGGGGTGAGTGAGCATCCTCATCGTGGTTTTGAAACGGTTACCCTGATTTTTGCTGGTGAATTAGAACACCGTGATTCATCGGGTGGTGGTGGTATTGTTTCAGCGGGTGATGTGCAATGGATGACCGCAGCTTCAGGTGTGGAACACAAAGAGGTCTTTAGTGAGGCATTTTCAAAAACGGGTGGTTATTTTGAAATGGTGCAACTGTGGGTAAATTTACCTGCCAAAGATAAAATGAATCCACCACGTTACCAAAGCTTGCGAAAAGCCAATATTCCAGTGATTGAACTTACGAATAGTGCTGGAACGGTACGAGTGATTGCTGGAGACTACCAAGGGCAACACGGGCCAGCAAAAACGCATTCACCACTTCAAGTTTTGGATATTGAAATCCAAGCAGGGCATAAGGTCAGATTGCCCGCAGGCGCAGGAGAAACCACACTGGTCTATTTACGAACGGGTAAGGCACAGTTTCAAGCTGAAGATGAGATATTTGAAGAGCAAGGGCTTGCTGTGATGTCGAGCTTGGAACAAGACTTTGAAATAACGGCATTACAACAGTGTAAATTGTTGCTGCTTACAGGCAAACCGCTTCAAGAACCGATCAATGGGCATGGGCCATTCGTCATGAACAACTACGCAGAAATTCTTGAAGCATATGACGATATTAAGCGTGGTACATTTATCAAATCAACAGTGCGCGATGATGAATAAAGCAAACTGTGAGAATTACAATTTGCTTTGATAATTAATTTATCGATTGTGGTTTGTTCTTGAGTGCAATCAAGCCTTTGATCAGTAATGCAATCCCGATACCCACACATAATCCCATTAGGAACTTGCCAAATATACCCAAGCCCAATTCTTTATGGTTGGCGGAGCTAATTGCTTTCGCCGTATCTTCAGCCGAGGCGGTCGCATTGGCTTGACTATCCATCAATGCCACAAAGCCTGTATCTGTTTTACAGCTTCCTATGATAGTGCTTGAGTTTTCAGCATATTTATTTTGAACCAATTGTTCACATCGCGCCTGATCTTCAGCGCTAATTTTAGGTGCAGAACTGATAAAATAAAGTCCTCCACCCACCAACAATAAAATCACGCCAATAATGATCAGCGATATTTGGTTTTTATTTTTCATTTAAATTATTTATATCCGCTTATACAGCATTTAGAGTAGCTTAAGAATAATAAATGTTCAACTTTCACTGGAAATTTGTCTGTGTTAGACTAGTAAAACTTAACCCTGTGTGTACCTCTATGAGCTTTCTCATAAATCGGGTCAAGTTATAAATCTCACAAATATAGTTTCAGCAATTACTTTACCTATTGAATTAGACACCTTGTGAATACGGTGTTGAACTGCCTTTATTCAACGTAAATTCCACAATTTAATATTTATATTTCAGTGCTTGTCATTGGGCGAACGCTTATCTTTAAAAAGTAGTGTGAGCAATGCAAGCCAATAAAGATATGTAGAAAATAATGCAAAATTTAGTGCAAAAAGAACAAACTGCAAGTTTGAGTCGCGCTACGCTTATGTTTCCATTGGCGTTGGTGTTATTTGAATTTTCAGTTTATATCGGTAATGATTTGGTTCAGCCTGCGATGCTCGCAATCACCAAAGAATTTGGTGTGAGCAGTGCATGGGCACCATCATCTATGTCATTTTATCTCCTCGGCGGGGCATGCGTCGCAGGGATACTCGGACCTTTGTCTGACCGATTAGGACGTAAGAAAGTGTTATTGTCAGGTGTTGCATTCTTTGTCATCACCTGTTTATTAATTTTACTCACCCACAATATTGAAAGTTTTCTTGTTTTAAGATTCTTGCAAGGTTTTGGTTTATCTGTGATCGCAGCAGTGGGTTATGCTGCGATTCAAGAAACCTTTGAAGAGCGTGATGCCATTAAAGTCATGGCACTGATGGCAAATATTTCTTTGCTTGCCCCTTTGATTGGCCCTGTTGTCGGCGCATTTCTGATTGATCATGTGTCATGGCACTGGGGATTTATTGCGATTGCCTTTTTAGCTTTTCTGAGTTGGTTTGGTCTAAAAGCCAAGATGCCAGCACGTACAAGCAGTATTCCCAAAAAACCGTTGAGTTATATTTGGGATGATTATATGCAAGTCTTGAAAAATAAAACGTTCATGGGCATGACCCTCGGCTTGCCAATGGTGGCGATGCCTTTGATGCTATGGATCGCATTGTCTCCAGTGATGTTGGTTGAGGAACTGGGACTCAGTAGTATGCAATATGGTCTGGCGCAATTCCCTGTATTGGGTGGGTTGATTCTAGGTAATATTGTGCTGATTAAAGTGATTGATCGTTTGCCACTGGGTAAAACAGTTTTGATTGGTTTACCTTTGATGCTTTTAGGTACCGCAATTTTGGTGGTTGGGATCATTTGGCGCGAATATTTTCTTCATTGCATTATTTTAGGCATGACCTTAGTCAGCTTTGGTGAAGGAATTAGTTTTTCAGTGCTTTATCGTTTTGCGTTAATGTCATCTGAAGTTTCTAAAGGCACTGTCGCTGCTGCTGTTTCAGTGTTGATGATGTTCACTTTCTTCTTTGTGATTGAACTGATTCGAATTCTGTATGAGCATTTTCATCTCTGGGCTTATGCGTTGTCATGTTTTGCGTTAATTGCTTTGTGGTTCACTATTCCACGTGGATTATTAAAAACAATTATGCAGCAACGTAAAGTAAATGGTGAGTTTTAAGCTCACTTGAGTTTCCCTCTCCTTGTAAAAGGGGAGGGAGCTTTGCTTCTTAAATAAACAGGTTAAGGCTGTTGTAATGCTTTTAATTTATGATCAAAAACAAAAGGCCCAAAAGGTAAAATTGAAGCAATTAAACCTAAAATAAACATGTGAATGGACCACTTCTGTTTTCCACAGACAATCAATAACACTGCAAGAAAAGCAAGAAATAACACACCATGTCCCATGCCAATATATTTCACATAAATAGGCATATCCCAAATATATTTCAAAGGCATCGCAATAAAGAGAAGAAGGAGAAAGGAAATACCTTCAAGAAAACCAACAATACGTAAAGATTTGATATTCATGGTCACTTAGTCAAATGAGAATGAAGCTTGAGTCTAACCGAATTATCTAAACGATTTGAAAAAAATAGTAAATAAAATCGATTGATTTAAATAGATGAAAGATCGTTCTTGAGAATAAGTTTTTAGTCTCCAGACCAGATATAGCCCAATATTTAAGATCGATTATTGTAAAGCTTTGATTGCAGCGTCCTGCTGTTGCTGTTCAAATTCAGTGATATAAACACACCCGATATAGGTTTTGTGTTCACCTTCATCTACAACGGGATTCGATTCAGCCAAAGTCAGTTTACGCAAAGATTTTTCGGTTTCTTTGGTCTCAAGATCTGTTTTTACAACTTTCTCTCCTGAAAAATATGGCATATCTTTAAAGAACGGATTTTGCGTGATTTGAAACTTTTTAGCGAGGTCTTTGGTATCCGCATTTCTTAAAACAGCCAACATTCCACCAGAAACCAAACTAATTTGATCTGTAGATTGACCGAATACCGTAATGGGAACTTTACTGACATAGCTATATTCTTCACCTTGTTTGATCCAGCCATTCTTTTTCAGATCATCCTCAAATTCAAAACCTAAGGCATAATAATTTTTAAGTGTCTTTTTACACTCTAAAAATTGCTGTAAGTCTTGATTAAATTGAGAATCTGCAAAAGCATTGGGCGCAGCACCGATAGTCAATGCAGAGAATAAAAACGCTAGGCAATGTTTAAGTTTCATGTGAAGCCTCTAAATGTCTGGTCATTCTTGCTATTTAATTTCTAATCGAAGTAAGGTTGTTTTTAGTTTTAACAACTCAGGTAAGGTTTCCAATAATAAACTGATTTGTTTAAGCACCAAAAGTAAATTATCTGACAAATTTTCTTGATCACTGATGTGCTGAATTTCAGTGAGCTTTGTTTCAATGAGCTTTGTTTCAATTAAGGCTTCATTTACAGCGGTTTGGTTAAGCAAAACATCAGTTAAGGTATGTTTGCACCATAACATCAAATCTAAAATCTGCTGATCATGTACATGTTCACGATGGCTACCTAAAGCTGAAACATAACTGAGCTGGCTATGGCTATAGACCAAGTATCTAAAGGCATTGTGAATTAAATCCGGATTTGGATTGGGCTCAGCACTTAAACTGGAAATCATCGTGGATAATTCAATCTGTGCATTATGTGCCGCTCGACGTGCTTTACGATAATCAATACTGTTGGTACGGCCTTGTTGATATTGTTCAACAACCGCATCGAAATAGTCTAAGGTTGCTTTACTGCTTTTCCGGATATTGTTGGAAATATCACGGAAGTTCCAGTCTGGCCAAATAAAACTGACCGCAAACCATGCGATTAAACACCCCAAGAGGGTGTCGATAATGCGCGGTAAAATAATGGCATAGCCTGCGCCTTTTAAATTAAAGATCAACAAGACCATTAGCGTTGCCATTAAAGTCGCCATGGCATATTTCTTTGAGCGTAAGTAGAAAAAGTACACCCCAAAAATAATGGTAAGGAGCAATTGGCCTTCAATACTGGGGACAAAGTATAAAATCGGAATACCCAAAAGTACCCCTAATACAGTCCCTAGCGTGCGCAGTTTTAAACGACTTTTGGTGGCAAAATAACTAATTTGGCATACAAATAAACTGGTAAGTAAAATCCAATAGCCGTTTTTGGCAAAGGGCAGTAGCGAAATGGTATAGCCCACAGCAAACACAAACGCGATACGCACGGCATGGCGAAATAATGCAGAATTTGGGGTTAAATGTTGTTTAATCTTGAGCCAAAGGTCTGGTAGATCATGGATATCATCATCCAATAAATTGAGATTATCTCGATGTTGGCTATAACTTTGTTGATAGTTACGTTGTTCAATACTCAGGTTAACAAATTGATCTTGCACATTTTTCAGATTGTTTAATACCAACAGTAAGTTTTTTACTTCTAAATTATGTGGGTTGTGTTGAATCCATTCCTGCATTGAGTTTTCTAAATGGGCTAAAGCAATATTGTTGTCTGTATGTGTTTGAAAGATTTGGCGCTTTAAAATTGCCTCGGCAAGTTGCTGACAATTACGCGCCTGCAAACGTACGTTCTTTTGAATGCGATATATTAAATCTGTGCGGCTAAAGTTCTGGTGAATCTTTTCATAGTGCAAATAATTGGAGGTAACTTGTTCATGAATATCTTGAGCCAGAAAATATAAATTGAGCCAGTAAATGGTGTTTTTATTGGCACGAGAGGCTTTTAATCGGGTCAGTAATGAGGCTTTGGTTTGGTTTAAGTTTTGTACCAACTGACTGTTTTGCAAAGAAAGATCATATAAAAGTTGCTCAACATTGTCGACATTATCAGGATCAAACAGTTTTGCTTTTGACATCAACAGCTCGGAAAGAAGATTGAAGCTATTGGATAAGTTGTCTTGTACAGCCTGTGTCGGTTTCAGTAGATAGAAAATGATAGAGGTCAAGCCATACCATAATGTGCCCATGACAAAATAACTGGGCTGTTGATACCACTCAGTATATTCACCCAAGCCAAACATGGTATAGATTGACAAGAGCACGGTACCAAATGAAATGGTGGCGTAGCGTTGCCCCAATGCCCCCATTAAGATAAAAGCTGCGCTGGACAGAGATAAGTAAATTAAAAATAAAAGTTTATAGGGATGTAAAAAATCTAAAATACTACTCACAGTAAAAAATAGCACACAAACCAAGCCAAGATTTCTTAAACGAATACTCAGTCGGTCATCAAAATCTGTGAGTGCTGTTGCAATTGCACCAAGCGTAATTGGAACAATGAGCTGTTCATAACCTAGAAAATACAGCCCAAGCGTTGTTCCAGTTAAAACAATCAAAATCTGTAGGCAATAAATCAAAGTTGAATTTGATTTTATATTTTGAAAGATTTGCTGATAACTATTCACAGTGTCAATTCAGTGGCTTGGGCGTTTCAATATTTTACTCATTTCTGAAAAGGCGACACGATTTATTGCATATAGAAATGTAAAAAATAAACGGTAATATTCAACATTTTGTATACAGTTTAACCCTTACTTAAATGCTTAAAAAAACTCAGAATAAGCGATCAAATACTTAAAAATAGTAAAAATGTCAAACCAGCAAAACACTGAAATAAAACAACCTCGTTATCGCAATGCTGAATTAACAGAACGTCGTAATTTAAAAATGGCGGGTTCGATCCATGCCTATGTACGTGGCAATACGGCCAAATATTATGATTGGTTGAAGCAAGCTGAAATAAGTTCGATCCCACAGGGGCCAGCGATTTGGATTTGTGGAGATTGTCATACTGGGAATTTGGGCCCTGTTGCCAATGCTGAGGGTAAAATTGATATTGAAATTCGTGACCTAGATCAAACTGTGATTGGTAATCCTGCCAATGATGTTATCCGTTTAGGGTTATCCTTAGCCACAGCTGTGCGTAGTTCAGATTTACCCGGTGTGGTCACCGCGCAGATGATTGAAGCGTTGTATGCAGGTTATGTGAATGCCCTAGCACATAATGGTCGAGGGATTGATAAATTACAGCGACCAGTACTTGTGCATAGTGCGATGCAAAAAGCACTTAAGCGAACCTGGAAAAATTTAGCAAGAGAGCGTTTAGAAGGTTTAACGCCAGAAATAACCTTGGGGAAGAAATTTTGGCCCTTATTGAAAAAAGAACATCTCGAAATTCATCGTGTTTTTAATCAGCCCGATATTCAAGACTTGGTCACAATGATTGGTCAGCGTGATCAATCAGCTCAGTTGAAAGTCATCGATTCAGCATATTGGGTTAAAGGGTGCAGTTCTTTAGGCTTATTGCGCTATATCGTACTGATGGATTCATCGAATCATATTGTCAGAGATGGGAAAGGCCTATGTTTAATGGATCTGAAAGAAGCCACAACAGCACTTGCACCACGCTATTCAAATACACCGATGCCAAAAGACAATGCAGCAAGAATTGTTGAAGGTGCAAGACACTTATCACCCTTTTTAGGGGAGCGGATGCGAGCAAGCAAGTTTTTAGATACTTCGGTTTTTATTCGAGAGTTATTACCACAAGATTTAAAACTCGAAATAGAAGGGGTCAATGAAGTTGAAGCCAAAGATTTAGCTTTCTATTTGGCTTTTGTCATTGGTCGTGCACATGCTCGACAGATGGATGATTCAGTACGTAATGCTTGGGTGAAAGAGCTAAAACGCAATCAATCAAAAACCATTGATGCGCCATTTTGGCTATGGCGTAGTATTGTTGAATTGATGAGTGTACATGAGGCAGGTTATTTGGAACATTGCCGTCGTTATGCGCTTTCGCATCTGAAATAAAGACAATGTGGATAAGCGCATACTTATCCACAATTTGGGTCTGTTGACAATTCGTCTATGTTTACGGCTATAAACCATTTATGAAAGGCCTACAGCCCCTAATGATTTAAATTATTGAATCACACCACATGCAATACGATCCCCACCGCCACCCAGTGGTTTTGGATGATCTGAATAATTATCGCCACCCGCATGAATCATAATAGCTAAGCCTTGAATATCGGCCAGTTTTAGACGTGGTGCAATTAAGGTTGTTTTGGCATTACCATTTGAATCTACATTGAGTACAGGTAAATCGCCCATATGTCCATCATTGGGGGTGCCATGTCCAGTTTTTTGCGGATTGAAATGACCACCCGCAGCTAAAGCCGCGCCCATTTTTCCGTCTTTTTCAGCAGGTGCACATGAGCCTTTTTCATGAATATGGAAACCATGATAACCAGAAGGTAATTGGCTAAGTTGGGTGTTGATGGTTAAACCATTTGGAGAATCTTGCAAGCTTACTGTACCAATTTTTGCACCAATGCCTTGTGCAGAGACCGCATGCATATCCACTGTTTGTAATGGTGTTTTAAGCTTAGGTTTGACCGTTGTTGTACTACATGCCGCTGTAAAAAGTGCGATACATGTACAAAGTATAGAAGTTTTAAAGAAAGTAGATGTCATCGAACGCATCCAAAGTATTTGATTATGATTAGTCACTATTCAAACAAAGCACGGCCTGATAAACAATGTGAATTAAATGTCTGATTGTATGAATTTATTTAACAGTAAATTTGATTGGCATTGATTATGCTGACTAAAAATAAATAAACAAAATAATTACGCAGAATATCTGCGATATATAGATCGTTAGACAAGGTATATTCGCCAATTAAAGCTTATTCGCGAATATACGATTTCAAATATTGAAATTTTAATTGTCACTTGCCTGAATTGGGCTAAGGTTTTGTAGGCTGATCATCATCAATGTCATAGGCCATCGTGGCATCTGGCATTAGGATTTCTGGCTCAGTGGTTTCATGTAACCACTCACGCCAAATGGCCAAAAGAATTGCAAGAATGACAGGGCCAATAAACAGTCCAACCAGTCCAAAACTTGCTAATCCACCAAGTACACCAAACATGATCAACAAGAACGGAATCTTGGTTGCACCTGAAATAACCAAAGGTCGAATCACATTATCAGCAGTACTGACAATACAAACACCCCAAGCCATTACACCAATTGCTTCCATGGTTTGACCTTGTGAAAACAGCCATAATGAAACTGCACCATAAGCAACAGGAGGGCCGAATGGAATCAGTGCCATCAAGAAAGTCACAATGGTGAGTACCATTGGATTTGGAACACCGGCAACAAAATAACTCACACCAGCAAGAAATGCTTGAGCAACCGCAGTTAAACCAACACCATAAACCACAGCACGGGTTGTTTCAGAAATGGTGTCAAGATAATGGTGAATACGTGGGCCAATTAACATTTGTAAGGCTTTACTGACTTGTTCCAAAATGGTTTGACCATCTCGATAGAAGAAGAATAAAGACATGATTGCAAAACCCAGCTTAACCAAATTCTTGGTAATTTCGTTCAGGACGAATTTACCATAGTTCATATGGCCTTGAATCCACAGACCAATGGTTTGCGAAAGGCTGGTAGGATCGGCATTAATTTCACGTACAGTACGGCTGACTTCTTTGCCAATGATGGGAAGTTCACGGATAAAGTCTGGAACAGTCAAATGACCTGAAGATAATTGGCGTTGTAGGTCGAAATAAAGATTTCGTCCTTCATGTTGTAAAATAAAAATGGCAAAAGTCAGTGGAATTCCAACCACCAAAACCACCAGCGTAATCATCAGTGATGCACTGAGGGTTGGTCGATTCGAACCAAACATTCTTAAGATGCGTTTGTACATTGGCCAAGTCATATAGGCGATAATACATGCCCATAACACAGGTACAATGAAGTATTTGAGAATATCGTAACCCAAAAAAATAAGGATGAACAATAATCCAAACAATAAGATACGTTGTAAGTTCGAAGTGAATTCTTGCACTAATTACTCTAAAAATTGTGAGTGATTGACTCAATATTAACTGAAAAATAAAGTGTGGCAAATTTTAAGCACAATTTATTTGATCTTTATTGAATTGGTTTTAGAACCAATCGCTTGGATCGTCTATTAAAGCATCAAGTAAGGGTTGCCATTGTTCTTGAATGGTTAAAAAGTTCTTTTGGGTTTTATCAAAAACATTTAGACCTTGCATCGCCAATTGGCTATAGGCAGTACGTTCAGATATCCATGCAACAGGTTTTTGTTCGATTTTATCAAAGAATTGCTGAATATCTTTCGAGCTTGAGCTGTTGGCTTTCATTCGATTGGCAACCAGATATACAGAAACTTTACCTTTACGAATTTTTTTAATGTCTTGGATGTGTTTAAGGAAACGTCGGGTACTGTCGATATCAAAAAAAGAGGGTTGTAACGGAGTGACTACAGCATGGCACTCACTAATCAGTTGTTCAGCATGTTCACCAGTTAAAGCGCCTGGTGCATCAATCACTAAATAATCTAAGTTTTTAGGTGCATCTCCAATCGATTTTTCATGACGCCAATCCAGACTTTGAATTGTTGCTGCAGTGTCAGGACGTTGCTTTAACCATTGCAATGCAGATTTTTGTCCATCTGCATCAGCCAAGGCCACTTTATAGCCTTTTTGTGCAAGCGCCGTCGCTAATGTTATTGCCGTAATCGTTTTCCCACAACCGCCTTTCAAATTTGCAACAAGTATTGTTTTCATGATTGATCAATTAAGTCTGTAAGCTAACCTTCACCTTACTTTAGCATTAATTTTTAGCATATAGGTTATACATGACAAAACTTTAGTAGTTGTTTACATTGTGCAAGATATCGAGTTAAAGGAAAAAGCATGTCCATCTGGATGGCGATGTTAATTGGTGCATGTATTGGCATCGTTTTAACCACAATCGTGTTATCAAGTACGCGTAATGGCAAAATCAAAGCAGAGTATGAGCAGTATATTGCTGAGTTGGAATTAGAGCATCAGCAGGCTTTAGCAAGCGCACAAAAGCGTAGTGTAAATACCAGTCGTGCTGTGCTGAAAGGCAAAATGGCGGAACAACTTGCACCAATCATGCCTGAGTTTCGTTATTTACCCAGTGATGCCAAGTTTTTAGGGGATCCTATTGATTATGTCGTGTTTGATGGCTATACCGATTTTCGAGATGGTGAAGGTTTGGCTGAAGATATTGAAGTGGTGTTGATTGATATTAAGAGTGGTGGGGCACGTTTGACCAAGGGGCAACAAGCGATTGCTCAAGCAATCCAAGATGGCCGAGTGCGCTTTGAAACGATTCGGATTGATTTTGACGATTAGAAGGTTGAAGTGTTGTTGCATCGAGTGTGTAGATTTTTAGCCTAAATCAAAAACCAAGGTCCTTTTCGACTTTGCTTTAGATCAAGTGAAAAGGACACTGTTTTTAAATTGTGGGTGAAAGGCGAAACGATCTTGTTTTTAACAGGGATTGAGTGAGGTTAAAATTTCTCTATCAAATTTATCTATTCTATTCAATGGCGCAAGCTTAAAGCTTGTGTGCTCTGGCCATAAACATACGTCGTCCAATTTTTGGCAGATCCTCAGCATCAAAATAATATTTTTCAGAAAACTTAAAATTGGCGTTTAAAAGTTCAAGTTCGATATTACGGTTTAAGTGACATCCATCAGCAATAACTTTTTGTATAGGCGTTAAAATATCTTGTAATTTTTTTAAGGTGTTATTGTCATGATATTGAACGTGTTCAATTAGATGCAGTGTCCCTTGAGGTTTTAAAACGCGATAAATTTCTTGAATGGCTTTGTCTAAATTGGCAATGCTACACATGGTCCATGTACTGACGATATTTTCGACTGAATGATCTGCAAAAGGCAGCTTTTCTGCGCTGGCTTGAATGTGTTGTACATGAAAAGGTGCATCAAATACCCGTTTTTGAGCAAGTTGATAGACATCTCGGTTTGGCTCAAGCGCATAAACTTGATCAACCTCTTGGTAAAATGGCAGGTTTAAACCTGTGCCAAAACCAATTTCTAAGACTTCACCTCGAACTTTTCCAAGTAATTCTGCACGTCCATCCATCATGCTTGGTGTTTGCATCACCTGATTAAGCAAATGCGGGAAAATACGTTGTTGGTAAAATTTATAAATCATCATTGTATGCAATTATATGGATATAAGCTAAATTCTAACCAAAGCCTGCTTTGAATATAAGACAAAAATAGGACGAAATCTCTGTATTTTGTTACCGAAACTCGATTTTTATTTTAAGTTTTTATATTAATACTAGGATTATAGATTTTGTACAATTTTTAAGTGTGGTTTGAGGAGCATGATATGAGTAAAAAGTTAGTCTGTGCAGCGTTGATGGCACTGAGTGCTTTTCAGGTCTATGCTTTTCAATCCACTGATTCTTCTAAAGTTTCAAAAGCCAATCCAGCATTTAATATTGCCAATGGTTTAGCACCAATCGACCAACATCAGAAAATTTCTGTTTTGGAACCCTTTCATGGGGAGTTTCGGATCCTCGGTTCAAAAGAATATAAGGATGATGAGCAAGCAAAATTTTCTCCAATTGATTATGCGGTAACTCGCGGTTTATTTACTGAGCCTGAAATTGCCCGCCAGATTTCGATCAATCAATATGATCGTTTCTTAAATTGGAAAATGGCTCGACCACCAATTCCTGCTCAATTGGCAACTCAATTGGTCAGTAATATGCATATTATTCCCGCTAATCCTGAAATTGCTCAACAAATCAAACAGGTAAAGCGTGGCGATTTAGTTCGTTTAACTGGTGATTTGGTTCAAGTGAATGATAAAGATTTGGTGTGGAAATCTGCTTTGGATTGGAATGGTGTTGGTGATGGGGCGTGTAAACTGATTCGAGTGAATTCTATTCAGTGGTTGGAAAAGCAAAATATCTAAATTCAAATTGAGCCACATCAGAGAAGATGATAAGGTTTGCTATAATTTTAGCCAGTTTGAATCATAAAGAGTGTGATAAATGAAAGGTTTAGTGGGTTTTACTTTGTTGGTTTGCAGTTTGGGCTTAGTCGCTTGTCAAAGTTCAAGTCCTACAGTGGAAGGTAAAACACATGAGTATACACTGAAACAAAAGTGCCCAACTTTGATGGATATGAAAGTAGGTGAAGTGCTTGTATTCAATGCACCTGAAAACCCAAGCACAGGTTACCAATGGCAGTTATTACAACCACTTAAAATATTTAAAACAGAAGAAACCTATTTGCAAAATGATAATGAAGAGGGAGCAGTGGGTGTCGGTGGCACCAAGACTTTCCGTTTTAAAGCTGAAAAACCAGGACAAGATTATATTGAATTGGTGCATGTTCGTTCATGGGAATCTTCAAAACAACCTGATCAACAATGGCGTTGTCGTATTCGGGTTTCTTAGGATTTCACTTTAATTGTACTGGTTCAAACATGATCAGCGTTTCTTCTCTTGTGCCATTTGATCTAGCACAAGAGAAGATTAAAGCATTAGTTTTTTATTTTTTATCGGTCAATTGTTTCCAGTGATCGAGTTGATCTTTGGCTGTGAACATACCCCCCATACCTTTTACATCATCAGCTGAATTTTTAGATTGACCGTCTTTAGACAGTTTATTCTCGTCATAGATTTTGGCTTGATTTTCCCAAAATTGATAAATTAAACCTTGAATATAGCGACCTTGTTCAGTTTTTAGATCCAGTTCTTTAAGCATATTCAACGCAGATTCAATGCTATCACGTTTGAGTTGCTGATCAATTTCGTAGGTCAGCGTATCTTCAGCTGCACGTTTTTTAAGGTCAGCTTCTAAAGCATTATTATTTTCGGTAAATTTCTGATCATATTCTTCAAGTAATGCAATATCGTGAGCATCATCGGGTGTACTTGGAAAGCTTTTAATCGGTTTGGTTTTCAATTGATCCATGATCTCTTGAGAGGCGTCTTTAGGTTCAGATGAATTGTTTTGCTGTGGGCTATCTTTAGGAGAACATGCTGCCATGAAAACGACGGATGTAAGTAAACCTGAAAGGAGTAAAGGGCGAAGTATTAAATTCATGATAAACATTCCTCATTAAAGCGTTTCGATTAGCGCAGTTTCCTAAAGTTATAAACATAGGTGACATAAGGGAAGTCTATTTCATCTTGCGCATGTTTACCCGTATATTCCAAGACAATATGTTCGAATTTGTGTTTCAGCGCGAGTTGCTCTTGTTCTGGCATCGCTGCAATAAAACTGGTGGATAATAAGCGCTTACTGACCACGTTTTCCACGGTTCCAGTTTGTACTTGTGAAAAGACTTTGGCTGTTTCAAGTTGGAATAAAAATTGATTTTCAA
Source organism: Acinetobacter sp. RIT698 (assembly GCF_009668065.1). Classification (NCBI taxonomy): domain Bacteria; kingdom Pseudomonadati; phylum Pseudomonadota; class Gammaproteobacteria; order Moraxellales; family Moraxellaceae; genus Acinetobacter; species Acinetobacter sp. RIT698. The sequence continues at coordinate 43,410 of NZ_WJYH01000002.1, read as the reverse complement.
ACGCCAATTTCCATTGCCCACTATGGTAACGTGGTGTGTCTCCTTCGATCGTCGCGAGCAGATCTGCCAATGCTTTAACCCAGTCTATCGTCTCATCGCGCTGGTTCCAGACCAAACCAAGATGACCCTCAGGTTTTAAAATGTGGTGAATTTCATTCAAGGTTTCAATATTGGCAAACCAGTGAAATGACTGGGCGCACAAAACAGCATCAATACTTTCAGATTCTAACGGAATTTGATCACTCTTTGCTTGAAGCGTTTGTACATCAGGATGTACTATTTTCAATTGTTCCAACATTTCTGTGACGGGCTCGACAGCAATAATATTGGGCGTTGCTTGTTTGAGGTAAGGGAGAAATTTTCCAGTACCTGCACCTAAGTCAACAACGCTTGAATCTGGGCCTAGAGCTAAATCTTCTTTTAACCATTTGACCACGTCTTGTGGATAATTGGGTCTGACTTGTTGATAAAGTTCAGCAGCAGTACTGAAGCCTTTTTGAGCAGCAGGATGTAGGGAATGTGTCATATTTTGCGCTTTTTTATCTGACTAGACTCTATAAAATATGACACTTGAAGCAATCAATAGGCAAGCGCCTATTTATTTAATTTCAGCCAATGATAGAGCTAGTGCTCGGTGTGCGAATGGATAAGCAAATAATTTTTGAAGATGATCATATTAGAGCAATCTATTTACAAGGCGATTCTGACACTTTAGTCCTGTCATTTGGTGACTTGATTTCTAGAGCCAAAGGACTTTCCATCAATGCTGAAAAGTCTTTGATGAAATATAACTATGCCGTGGTCGGGATTATGCCAAAACAGAAGTCTTGGTTTCCTGCCTCAAGCATGGCTGCATTGTTAGAGCACTTAGATCCCATTTTAAAACAATTTAAAAATATCGTGGGTTATGGCGGTTCAATGGGTGGCTACGCGGCAATCAAATATGCCAAAGCTTTAAAAATGAATCGAGTGGTTGCCATGGTTCCACAATATTCAATCGATCCTTTAGAGGTTGAGGACAAGCGTTATACAGATTTCTATGATGCTGAATTAAATGCGGATATGCGTATTCAGGCACAAGACATCGTTGCAGACTGTGAATATATCATTGTTTATGATCCTTATTTTGAAAATGATAAAGAACATTATTTAAAAATTAAGCCATTGATCCCTCAATTGCATACGTTACATTTACCGTATACTGGTCATGATGCGATTGCAGTTTTAGCTAACTCTGCGTTACTACATGATTTTATTGAACGTGAATACGATCAAACTTATTTTTATAAGCAGATTCGTGAAGTAAAGAAAAACAGCAAATTTTATTATCGAAGTGTGATTGCTCACTTATTGGGGACACATAACGAAGCTTTGGGTAAAATTCTAAAAGGTACAGATATTCAACTGGATAGTACTTTCTTTGATGCCAGTTTAAAGCAGACCATTACGCGTATTTTATTGACCAATAAGCGAGTGGATGAGCAAGATTTGCAGAAACTGGGTATTCAAGTCAATTTTGCTTTTGAAGATAAAACGCAGCTACAAGACAGTTTTGGCAATATTTTAGTATTTAACGTGATCACACAAAAGCTAGAAAGCTATGATCAACAAGTAATTGATGTGAATGGCAAATACATTATTCCATTGCATGTTGAAAACAATGGTTTGGCACAAGTCGAGATCAAAAAGCAGACCTATTTGATCTGTATGAATGATCGCCGTGTAACCAAATTATTTAAGCAAGATGAAGCGTTATCTTTGGATATGAATCCAATTGTGATTAAAAAAACCACTGACTTTTATGTATTGACCTATAAAAACTTTTATATGAGTTGTGATATTCAAGGTTTGGTGAGTTTTGATGATGAAAGCTTAAATGAGTTTTGTCACTTTAAGGTTGCTTAAAGTCAGCGGTTGAGCTGAAACACCATTTGCTGTCTAACGATTTGACATTTGAGCCATTTAAATAGACAGATACAGCTTTAGTTACACTGCTTTAAATAGGCGATTGGAAATAAAGCTGTATATTTTTTAAATTCATTTTGAACGTCTAAATCACTGACTTTATAGACTTCGCTAGAATGTTGATAAACATCAGTCACTGCTGCCAGAGAACCTTCTTCACTGTCTCTATAGTGATAACGGAAGGTTTTTTGCGTGGCATGGAGTAGTTTTTGCTTCATGGGTGGTTGATGAAGGAAGGTATAATTAAACACACGATTTTCCATCTCCAAATAATATCGAGCTTGAATACGACAACCTCGATTTAATTTAATCAGTTTGAATTCATTTCCCTCAGAACTTCTAAACTCTGCTTCATCCAAGTTATTAATCGATTGTAAAATATATGCTTTTGCATAGGCTGGTGAATATAAGCCAAAACAAAGCAGAGCGAGCATAAGTGACGGATAAGCTGTCCTATTCATTGTGCGGTCTTTTTAGCTGATTGTTTAACTCACTATAAGGCGTAATCAGGTGTTTTAAAATATAAAACAAGACCCCATACCAGAGGCCTCCATTAACTCAAAAGTTATAAATAAAAAATTATAAATTTTAGAATCTACGATTCGCTCGTTTAAACGTCCCAAAGTCATTAAAACGAACCCCATTTTCTTGCATCACTGGATAGCAGTCTTGGGCAATGGCTTGACGAATATAAAATGGATCACGTACAACAAAATGGTGAATGGCATGTGTACCAGCAAAGTTAAAACAAAAGGCTTGTAAAGGTTTCATTCGCCAATCTGTCCAGACCTGACACTGCTGAACGATATTGCCATCTTCAACATCGCCATAATAATGCATATTGGAACTGGTAAAATGCAGGCTTAAAGTGCGTAAAAAATTTGGTGCTGCAATGCTTACGGCATAAAACTTTGTGGTTTTGTCTGCAAGTCTCCATAAGCTATTTTTAGGTTGTGCTATGCCTGTGGCTTTCATTGCCAATTTGGCAGCATTGATCAATAAGAAACCATGCCATAAGGCATAATGAATATGTCCAAAGGGTGCATAACTCGCAGAAAGTTTTGCTTTTAATTTGAGTTTATCTGCTTGGGATAAATGCTTTTGAGCATGAATAAAACGCTTGGTGGTTTTCATCATGGTGATGGGGCGTAAATAGATCGCAAACATATTGTCACCAGTCATCAGCAAACGTTTTAAGCCCCATTGGTCACCATTGTTAATACCGCGTTCTTCTAAATCTGTTTTGGTACCCGATGATTTGTGATGATGTAGATGTACCTCGCGACGTATCCATGGGTTCACGGTACTTGGGCGAAAGGCGTAAACGGCTGCCAACATGGCATCATTGATTTTTTTGTTTTTACGGTAATACATTTGGTGAATAAGATCATGCTCTAGTTCATGTAAGAGCGACATCCAAAATGCAGAAAGCGGAATTGCCACATACCAAGGCATTTTCCCACGAGTGTATTGTGTTATATTGAAAATAATCCCTGTTACAGCTGTTACAAGGATGGCTAGGCCAATTTGGTCTTGGTGCTGAACCAGCCAAGGATGACGTTCGCGTAATTGATTTCCAGCTTCCAAAATTGTTTTACGAATTCGGTGGCTACGTTGTTCATCTTCTGGATCAGCAAAAAGTTTAGTTTTGCTTTGTATGGACATTTGTACATCGGAAAGGGGTAAATTCATCTCCGGTTTCCTCTATATTTTTGTAGTACTACAAGGAAGTTTTTAAAACCAACATTTGTTGGGTTTTATGAGAGATTATCTGATGATTAAAATAACGTCAACGTCAGTTTTAAAAAAAATGACGAAAAAGGTGAGCCAACCAAAACAAGAACGTTCCCAAAAAAGAATGGATAAGATGCTGGCAACCACGCAAGAGTTACTGTTATCCATTGGAATTGAAAAGATTTCGATTCCTGAAATTGCCAATGCATCTGGCGTTCCACGGACCAGTATTTATCAGTTCTTTCCGACGAAATACGATATTTTTCGTCATATTGCACTGACGCATTTAAACGATTTAGTCAAACAACTCGGACAAGCTGCTGTTCGAGTGTTGACGGAAAACCCAAATGCACCCATAGAAGTATACGGACAGTTACTCTCAGAGAGTATGATTCGTACCACAGCCAAATATTTTAATGAATCTGAAACGGCGAGCTTGTTGATTTTAAGTGGACCTTTTACCCGGCAAGCTTATCTGGAATACCAAATAGAATTAAAAAAGGTCAGTCATGGTGTCCGAAAAGCATTGGAAATGATTAAAGTGGATGAATATGTACCACAGGAGCCTGATACATTGACGATTTTGATGGAATTGGTTTTTACTTGTATGAAGCATGGTTATTACAACGAAAGCTATATTTCTGAAGCCATTATTCAAGAGGCCTACCGTATGACCAATGCATACTTATTGGCTTTAAAGAATAATTCTTTTGGTTTTCCAGAAGCATCTGCTTCGTAAGTAAAACTGGCTCTCTATCATTAAGGAAAAGCAATGAAAGCTGTATTTTTAGATTATGAATCTTTAGATAAACAGGATTTGGATTTTAGTCAGCTAAAAGCAGCTTTTGATGACTTAATACTTTATCCATCGACCACAGCAGAGCAAGTTCTAGCACGCATTCAACATGTAGACGTGGTGATCAGCAACAAAGTGATTGTGAATGCTGAGGCGATGGAGCAATGTAAAAATTTAAAATTAATTTTGATTTCGGCCACGGGGACCAACAATATTGATTTAGATTTTGCACGATCAAAAGGTATTGTCGTGTGTAATTGTCAGGGCTATGGCACATCTGCAGTTGCACAGCATACACTGACGTTAATGTTGGCATTAGCAACATCTTTACTCAAATATGAGCATGCAGTTAAACAAGGCGAATGGAACAAATCGCCAATTTTCTGCTTACTGGATTTTCCAATTGTTGAATTATCTGGAAAAACTCTTGGTATTATTGGCTATGGTGAGCTTGGTCAAGCGGTTGCCAAATTGGCAGAAGCTTTTGGGATGAAAATTTTGGTCGCATCATTACCCAATCGACCAACGCATAAGGATCGGACACCTTTTACCGAATTGCTTGCGCAAGTCGATTTTCTTTCTCTGCATTGTCCTCTAACAGATGAAACACGTGATTTAATTGATAGCCAAGCCTTTGATAAGATGAAAAAATCTGCATTTTTAATCAATTGTGCCCGCGGTGGTATCGTTAATGAACAGGCTTTAGCAGACGCATTAAGACAAGGCAAAATTGCAGGTGCGGCAACAGATGTACTTTCTGTTGAACCGCCGACACAAGGTAATGTTTTACTTGCAGATGATATTCCAAACTTGATTATCACACCGCATAGTGCGTGGGGCAGTGTTGATGCACGTCAACGTATTGTGAATCAAATGCTTGAAAATGTTGAGGCATTTAAGCAGGGGAAAGTGATTCGTCAGGTGAATGGCTAAAGAGCCGAGTGAAAAAGCACAATGAAAAAAGGCGCAATAAAAAAAACACCGTTAAATAGCTATATTCGTTTTACTGCTATCACCTTGAGCATAGGTAGCGCAAGGTGTGGAGATCGACGGATTAAGTGTGTTTAGCTGCTTATCTTGGTACACCAACCTCATCATCTGTTGAACTTTGCGTATTGCTTGAGTTGGTATCTTTTGAACCTGTGTTATTGGTGTTGACATCACGCTCTTGGTTTTCGATTGGTAATGACTGTTTTTTAATTTCAGGTTCTTCTTGCCCATTGTTGGGTAATTGATTTTGAACTGCGGGTTGAACAGGTTGTGTGGTGATCGGCGTATTTTGAACGTTTGCTGTAGTTGCAGCAGTTACAGTATTCGTCGTATTGGGTGTGGTCGAAGATTGGCTTAAGCTGCCTTGTTCAATCGGAACATTTAAATTGGTTTTACCCATCACTCGATCTTTGGTTTGCTCAACTTTTTTTACCGCAGTATCTATGCCTTGGCGAGTACTATCACGAGCCTCAGTGGCTTTTTCAGTGGTATATTTTTTGGTATTTTCAATGGTTTCATCCAAAGACGGTTTAATTTTTTGAATCCCTTTTTCGGTCGCATCACCTACTTTTTCAGCGGTATTCTGTACAGCTTCACCGGTCTTATGTGCCAACACTTTAAAAATATTTGGATTATCACCATATGGCTGATTTTGAGTATTGGTTTGCGCATAGAGTGATGGTGTTGCAAGTATTGCAGTGATCACACATAGACTTTTGATCATCTTCATGATGTTTTGATCCCTTTATGATGATTGTAGCGATTCGCTCAGTGCTAATTGGGATTATCATACTGTTTTATTTAGATAAAAAGTAAAATGGAAAGAAAAATCCTACAGCAAGAAAACATATGTATACATTGCATACCAAATTACTAGTAGATGTATAAGAAAAGCTCACCTAAGTGAGCTTTTTTAAATGGGCATTAAATCTAAATTATTTTGTAGCAACTTTAGCGTCTGTAGATACGGCGACTTTAGCGCTATCTACTGGTGTTTTCACATGGGTTTGTGAATTTACTTTTGCACCTGTATTTGCTGGTTTAGGTTTAACTAAATCCTTGGTTTTCTGCCAAGTTTTACTTGTCGCTGATTTGGTTTTGTCTTTTACTTTAACAGCTGCTTCTTTGGTGTTGTGACCCGCTTCAGAACTTAGTTTCTTGGTATTTTCCCACGCACCTTTCGTTGCGACTTTACCTTTGTCTATGCCTGTTTCCACACCAGTCCCGACTTTATCAGCAGCATGTTTAGTGCCGTCCCATGCATCTTTAGATACATCACGGGTTTTATCGACACCTTTTTCAACACCTGTCCCGACTTTATCAGCTACATTTTTAGTGCCATCCCACGCATCTTTAGACACATCACGGGTTTTATCGACACCTTTTTCGAGACCTGTACCTACTTTAGCAGCAGTATTCTTAGTGCCATCCCAAGCGTCTTTAGACACTTCACGGGTTTTATCAACACCTTTTTCGAGACCATTACCTACTTTATCTGCTGTGTTATGGATACCTTGACCAATGTTGTTTAGAATGCCTCCATTGGTTCCGACTTCAGCAGAAGCATTTGCACTTACATCTGTATTGGCAAAAAGAGGAGAGCTGGCAAGAAGTGCTGTGGCGATCACTGTTGTTTTAAGCATTTTCATAATTAGTTTTATCCTGTACCTGAATGAGTTCAAGTTTGAGTGTTGCCTATAATAATGTGAAATATGTATAAAAATAGCCTTAGAGATAAAACAGCAACAGCTTATCTACAGAGTTTTAACAATAGTGTAAGAATTGTGAATGAATGTTACGACTAGACGTGTTTGGAAGACTTGGGCATTTTTATTTTTTAAATTCTGATGCTTATAAGAATATGAGAACGATGATAAAAGCATTTTCTGTAAGAATTTCTAGCTTGTTATTAAAACAAAAACGACATAAGCTTTGGGTTAAATTGTTGGTTTAATCATCATAATGAAAAATATAATAATCTTAATATTTCTCACCTTTATATTGAGTTTAAAACCCAGTTTTGCCTGCGGCTGTGGTGATGAATTGTCTTCCAGCCATCAAATAATGAGTTGGATTGTGATGGGCGTGGTTTTTTTAATTTATTTGATTCCAAGCCTTTATTTTGCAAAATATTTTAGGAAATATCAGCTATCTATTGAGCATTTGATTTTGTCTCATGTGCTGATGATTGCGATGCTCTACGCAATGATGAATTCGTTTAAATTGGGTTTAAATCCAATTTATTATTGGTTTGCTGATTACCTCCCAAATAGTTTCATATTTGCTGCGATTGGATTCATTGGCGTCCTTGTTTGGATTTATCCCGTGATTTATGTGGCTAAAAGAGCGAAATAATTTTGTATTTAGCTCTTTTAGCTTCGACGACGTATCAAAGTGAAGTGACGAGATTAATTACATTTTTCCAGATTTGATGTTTTAAAGTTATTTTTAAGTGAGTTGAAGTTTTTTAGCTTTTCAGCATCTTTTGGGTCAAAAACAGTTTGTTTATTTTCGACTTCAGCATCTACATTTGAAAATGCTGAGATGAGCTGATCACCTTTAAAAATCCAATGTTCTGTGGCTTTTCCTGTTTCAAAGTTGCCAGTAAATTCGATGACACAGTTGTCTGTTTGTTTGATGAGTTTGGCAAGGTTATGTTTTGTGCTTGGTTCAGCAGAGATATTTTTATGTTGTTCTAAAACAGTTGGAGCATTTGGATCGGTGGGTGTGGTTGAGCAGGCAGAGAGGGCGATCACTATTAACGGTACAGATAATAATATTTTAGAATTCATATGCTTTTGATCTTAAACTTAACTTGATCAATTGAGTCTATACAATGTATTGGGAATATTTAGTTTTAGATTGTTAATTTTTATTGTTATGTTTTCATTTATTTATGCGTTTTGGAAAGCGGAGACTAAAAATAAACCCGCTCGAAAGCGGGTTATAATTTATATTTCTACTTAGTGCTGTAACACCGAAATATCCGCAACACTTGTAAACAAGTCACGTAACTGTGCAAGTAAACGTAAACGGTTTGCTCCCAACTCTGAATCCCTGATTCTCAAAGAACGTATTCGTCGCCTAATGTAAAAGACAACAGAACAAATGATTTTTACCCATGCTCTTGATAATGGCGTGTTTGAAGTGTGAGTAATTGTGATTTTAAATGATTTAAATCTTCATCTAAACCAAATCTTTGCGCTAGAGGATCAACCAAGTGGCTTGAGTCAAGATGAGTGGTCTGTAAAGACAAATCATTTGAAAAAGACTTTAACTGTTGTCTACGAGACACGCTAGAACACGAATAGCGTCTAAATTTTTCAAGTAAGAAAACTAAACGGCGTGTTTCAAGTGTACTTAGATTATTTGTTATAGAAGGTAAAAGCTCTGAATAGAGTAAAGCTTCAGCAACTGGTTTCACTTCACTAAATGTTGCCGATGATAATGGTTGTTTTAACAACGTATTCAAAGCATGTTCAAACTCTACCTGATTCATCATATGAGTTAACCTCTTAACTCCGAAAGGATTGACACGATATATTGAATATTCGAGTGTAATTGTTCAGGAGTCGCATAGTACATTTCAGCATTATTCGCTGATTTTTTAAACGCTTCAAGAGAAAACTTACCATTAAGGTATAATTTTTTGATGTCTTCGATATCTCTATCAGATAAACGAGCAAGTTTTGAAATGGCTAAATCTAAACCGGATACTAAATAAACTTCAACAATGCTATTGGCAACTAAAGGAATCGCTCTTTCAGGATAGTCAGGGTCGACAGATGCAAGGCTGGTGTTAAAACTACGATCAAACTCTAAATTAGTTTCAAGATTATTATCATCTAAATATTCAACGTCATTATTTTCTAAAAACAAAACTATATCGTGTTTCTTTAATTGCTGGATTGCCTGAATTTCAGCATCTATATCATTGCTACCACGAGCATTGGTATGAATATGAAATGCACAACCACCAAAAATAAATGCTTTTACAGCGCCATTAGGTAGATTCTTATGATTTTTTAATATGTAATTCTCAAGCTCTTGAAAGAGCTTGAGAATAGCGATAGTAATTGGAGAATTACTATAGATTGTCATACTTAGTGCTGTAACACCGAAATATCCGCAACGCTTGTAAACAAGTCACGTAACTGTGCAAGTAAACGTAAACGGTTTGCTTTGAGTTCTGCATCATCTGCCATGACCATCACATTCTCAAAGAATGCATCAATCGGTGCACGAAGCGCAGCCAACTTAGAAAGCGCAGTGGTGTAGTCTTTCGCGTCCAAAAGTGGTTGAACTGCAGGTTTGATATTTTGAATCTCGGTATAAAGCGCCTTTTCAGCATCTTCAACTAATTTAGCTTCAACAATCTCACCTGTAGGTGCAGCTTCTTTTGCCAAGATATTGGCAACACGCTTATTGGCAGCAGCCAAAGCAGCAGCTTCTGGCAAGTTACGGAAATGATTTACCGCTGTCACACGCTTATCAAAATCAAGTGGAGATTTTGGAGAAAGTGCTTGAACAGCCTGAATCACATCAACCGCAACACCTTGGTCTTCGTACTTAGCACGGTAACGACCTTCAAGGAATGCGACAGCATCGGCTAAAGTCTTCGCATGATCTTTCAATACATCGCCATAAGCAGCCAAAGCAAGCTTGATCAGTTCTTCAATCGAAACATCAAGATTATTTTCAGTCACCAAACGTAAGATACCAATCGCAGAACGACGTAAAGCAAATGGATCTTTCGAACCTGTTGGTGCTTGGCCAATCCCGAAAATACCTGTGAGGGTATCTAAACGATCAGCAAGGGCAATGGTTGTACCTGTTTTCGTTTTTGGTAGAACATCGCCAGCGAACTTAGGTAAATATTGTTCACCTAAAGCTTCAGCAACTTCATCATTTTCGCCTTCAATACGTGCGTAATAAGTTCCCGCGATCCCTTGAAGTTCAGGAAATTCTCCGACTAACTCTGAAGTTAAGTCACATTTTGCAAGCAGAGCAGCTTTTTCAGCATCTACAGAATTTGCACCTGTGATTGCGGATAACGCCACAGCCAATTTTGCAATACGTTCAGACTTGTTCCAAAGTGTGCCCAATTGTGCTTGGAAGACCATATTGGCTAATTTCTCTTTACGAGAAGCAAGTGGTTGCTTTTGGTCTTGTAAGAAGAAAAACTCTGCATCAGACAAACGAGGACGTACAACTTTTTCATTGCCTTCAATGATTTGAGTTGGATCTTTAGACTCAATATTGGAAACAGTAATGAAATAAGGCTGTAATTTATGCGCTGCATTGACCAAGCAGAAATACTTCTGGTTGTCTTGCATCGTGGTAATCAAGGCTTCTTGAGGTACAGCAAGGAAACGCTCTTCAAAGCTTGCACGTAGCGCAACAGGCCATTCAACCAATGCGGTGACTTCATCACGCAGGTCAGCAGGAACGATGGCAATCGCATTGACTTCATCAGCCAAAGCTTTAACTTGTTGGTCAATGATCGCTTGACGCTCTTCAAAAGAAGCTACGACATGTGCTGCTTTTAATTTCGGTAAATAATCATCTGAATTTGTGAGTGAAATCGCTTCAGGCGCATGGAAACGATGACCATAGGTCAGATTACCCGCTTTATGATCCTGAATCGTTGCATCAATCACATCATTGTCTTTTAACAAGACCACCCATTTCACTGGACGAACAAATTCAGTACGGCTTGCCGCAGAACGCATACGTTTTGCGATGGGTAGATTATCCAGTGCTGTTTGTAAAATTTGTGGAAGTAAAGCGTCAAGACTTTGACCTTTCACATCTTTTAAATAGCAAACTTTTTCAACTTTACCTGCTTGGAAAGTTGATACTTGATCCGCAGTAATGCCTTGACCACGCATAAAGCCTTCTAAGGCTTTAGTTGGTTTGCCTTCTGCATCATAAGCAGCTTGTAGGGCAGGGCCATCAAAACGCTTTTGAGTGTCTGCTTGTGCACCATCAACATTGACAATTTTTAATGCCAAACGACGTGGTGCTGCATAAGCTTCAATTGAATCAAATGCCAAACCTGCGTCTTTTAAACCTTTAACCGTTTCAGCTTGTAACGCATCACGTAAGGTCTTTAAGCTTTTAGGTGGTAATTCTTCACAGCCAAGTTCGAATAAAACTGTATGTTTAGACATTATTTATTCTCCTCAGCTTTTGCTTCTGCTTCAACTTGTGCTTTTAACTGTGCAAGCACTTCGTCACGTAAATGCGGTTCAGCCATTGGGAAACCGAGTTTGGCACGAGCAGCCACATAGCTTTGTGCAATAGAGCGTGCCAAAGTACGCACACGTAAAATATAACGTTGACGTTCAGTGACTGAAATAGCACCACGTGCATCGAGTAAGTTAAAGCTGTGTGATGCTTTGATGACTTGCTCATATGCTGGAAGTGGAAGTTCCGCTTCCATTAAACGGGTTGCTTCAGCTTCATAAAAGTCGAAGAGTTCAAACATTTTTTCAACGTTGGCATATTCAAAGTTATAAGTTGATTGCTCTACTTCATTTTGATGGAACACATCACCATAGGTGACGGTACCAAATTGGCCTTTGGTCCAAACCAAATCATAAACTGAATCGACACCTTGCAAGTACATTGCCAGACGTTCAAGACCGTAAGTGATTTCACCTGTGACTGGGTAGCATTCAACCCCACCAACTTGTTGGAAGTAAGTAAACTGAGTCACTTCCATACCATTTAACCACACTTCCCAACCTAAGCCCCAAGCGCCCAATGTTGGAGATTCCCAGTTGTCTTCTACAAAACGAATGTCATGTGTAAGCGTGTCAATACCAATCGCTTCTAAAGAGTCTAGATACAGTTGTTGGATATTGTCAGGGTTCGGTTTAAGCACCACTTGGAATTGATAGTAGTGTTGTAAACGGTTTGGGTTTTCGCCATAACGACCGTCTTTAGGACGACGTGAGGGTTGAACGTATGCTGCGTTCCATGTTTCTGGCCCAAGCGCACGTAAGAATGTTGCAGTGTGAAATGTCCCTGCGCCCATTTCCATATCGTAAGGCTGTAACACCACACAACCTTGTTCAGCCCAGTAGTTTTGTAAGGCAAGAATTAAGCCTTGGAATGTATCAATATGCGATATGGCGCGACTCATGCAGCATCCACTATAAGTATTAGAAAAAATTGGTTCTAAGTATAAGGATTTTGGGGAGGTGTGGCAAAGGTTAGTCTATAAATATTGATTCTTATCGCAGATCAACTTATGTACATTTTTTCAGATTTTCTTTTGAGATAAAGCTTTTCATTTCTTTGGCCTCTTTTCTTATTTTCATTTCCTCAATGTGCTCTTCAATTTTTGCATCTGGAGCATCACTATTGATTATGGGTTCCGAGCTTGAATTTTCAGATATTAAAATGAGATCGTCCCTAAAAAAAGCCCAATCTTTTTCTATTGTGGGTGTATTTTTAGAAGTGGTTTTTGCTTTTAAGATACAGATTTTATCTTTTTTAATCAGCGTAAGTTCAAGTGTGCTTGATGGTTCGCCCGTCATTGCAATTCGCTTTGCTTCTAAAATTACAGGTTCATTTGATGTACTACATGCAGCAAGGAAAAAAGAAGAAGTTAAAATGATGAAGTGGGTTATTTTGTTCATTGGTAAAATTAAATAAGTTAAATTATATGTTTGATATTAACATAAAAAATTTATATTCATGAGCTTTGTAAAGGTAGAGGGCGCTTCAAAAGCTGAATGTCGGAAGTTCATCATGACGATGTCACAACGCTTCATTCAATGTTAAGTAAATGAATTATTTAGAAATCATAGGGGCGAATTTAGAGGATGATAAAATGCACAAGATCATTATTGGGCTGTAGCAAAATTAGAAAAGATCAATTAAAACTTAATCTTCAATCCATAATCCTTTTTCAATGCCAATAAAGCCTCAGCATTGCCTTTGGCATCGTCAACAGGGTTATGGGTATGTGCTGTTTTACGTAAATGCTTAAAACTTTGAAAGCTATCTTTGACCAGTCCTTTATACAAACTGCCTAAATTTTGTGAACTAAATCCAAAGGGATTATTGCCAGTAAAATGATGAAAGTACCAACAGACAAACATCCAGTCAAAACCATTATTATCGCTAATAAAAATAGGGCGATCTTTACTGACTTTACTCACCCACTTGGCAAAGTCTTTCATCACATGCTCAGGATTGTTAAAACTTAGGGTATCTTCACGACTAAAGCCTGAAACTGCGAGAGCTTGAGGAATATAATTTTCGGAAATCGGTTTAAGTAAACCATAGAATTGTTGATGTAAATGATCTTCGACTAACACTGCACCTAGCGCAATCATTGAGTAATCACCGGGAATTGGACCATCTGCTTCGATGTCCACCATAATATAAGCCATATATTCTCCTTATTTTAAAATATTGTTTTTATGGTGGAAGTCATTATAAATGATGATTTTGATCGCTGACAAACTTTATCGGTATTTTGCTTTTTTAATATTTATAGCTTATAAATTATTGAATAAATTTAAAACATTTTTAAATCATTTATTATGCTAAAACGACAGAAAAACAAACTTTGGCTAAGCCTTCTCCTTATTCTATTGGCAGTTATTTCTATTCCTGCAATTCATCTTTTTAAAACAAAAATCAATGAACAACAGGGAATTGAGCATATTCCTACAGGTTATCGGGATGATGCCAGTCATCTTAATTTGACAAAAGTGTATAAAATTGTCGATGTTGAAAGTACACCTGAAGCGATTCAACAACAGCTTAAAACTTTGCTTAAATATGTAAGTGAACATCATCTAAAAGTCTCAATTGCGGGTGCTAAGCACAGTATGGGTGGGCACACCATTTACCCTGATGGTATTGCACTGAATATGTTGCCTTATAACCACATGAGCTTTGATGAGAAGAGCAATATTCTCACGATTGGCTCGGGTGCAACATGGGAAGCGGCCCTTCGTTATTTAGACCGCTATGGTAAATCAATTGCAGTGATGCAATCTTTTAGTAATTTCTCGATTGGCGGTTCGATCAGTGTCAATGGGCATGGTTGGCAAAAGAATTCACCCCCGATTTCATCCAGTGTTGAGTCATTTACCTTGATGAATGCCCAGGGAGAGATTGTAAAATGTAGTCGTACAGAACATCCTGAACTGTTTAAATTGGTGATTGGTGGCTATGGATTATTTGGCATTATTCTCGATGTAAAATTAAAAGTTGTAGATAATGTTGCTTTAACATTTCAATCAATTTCAGTTTTACCTGAAGACTATGTAAACGTGTACCAAAAGATTGTCAGCAATAATCCAGATGTACAATTTGCTTATGGTCGTTTACGTATTTCAGACAAGCATTTTTTACAGCAGGCAACCTTAAACTATTTTGAAAAAATCGATAAAAAACCTTTAGCCTTGTCACAACAGCAAAGTAAAAACGCTGAAACTAAGCGGATTGTGTTCCGTGGCTCTGTCGATAGTGAATACGGCAAACGACTACGCTGGGATCTAGAAAGTAGTCTGAATTCAGTATCGCCTTATGCAATATTTAGTCGCAATGAAATTCTCAGTGAAGATGCCGCCTTGATTGAAAATAAAGATATCCATTCAACCGATCTATTGCATGAATATTTTATTCCAAAGCAGCACTTGGCTCAGTTTATTCAAGATCTCAAGCCCGTTTTAAAAACTAAAAAAGTGGATCTACTCAATATCACGATTCGTGAAGTTGAACATGATCATGATGCATTTATGAATTATGCCCGAGAGGACGTTTTTGGCTTGGTGTTTCTGTTTAATCAAAAGAAGACCCCACAACAAGAGCAGGATATGCAACAACTGACTCAGCAATTGGTTGATATTACACTTAAAAACCAAGGCACATTTTATTTGCCTTATCGCTTACATGTAAGTCGCGACAAGATGCGTTTAGCCTATCCGCAAACGGATGCTTTTTTTAGTTTGAAGAAAAAATATGATCCAGAGGAGATCTTTAGTAATCAGTTCTATCTACATTATCGTGAGTCGTGAATGATGGTCTGGAGAATACTTTTAATAAACCCCAATAACAGCACCCTGCAAATACAGAAATTGCATAAAAAAACCAATCGCTCAATAGTTTCCATAGCGGTGTAGGCAATGATCCAGTAAAAACCAGATAGCCAATGATGCTGACAATTAACCACATCAACAGTGAGCCGACGAAAATACTGAAAAAATTAAGCCAATACTGATGTGCAAGCCAAAGTGAAATGACATACGCAATTGGAATGACAATAATGCAATAAATCAGATAAACGATTAAGCTGATACCAAATATTGTGAGTAAAGACTGTATATCATATTGATGATTCATAAAAAGAAAAAATGCGATCAATAGGATTAAGCTCAGACTGGGTGCTAAAAACAAAGCCTTTAAAATCGATTTATTGCTATATTGAGCCATGATCAAAACAACAAAGGAATAAATATGATAAGAGCATGCACAATCATGATGGTTTTATCTACAACTATTTGTTCAATATCAGCTTATGCAGAACAGAGTGCTGCTTCACCTGATGTATATAACCAATGTGTTGAACAAACCATCGAAAAACTGGCTTTAGGTAACATTAACAATGCTGTGGTTGAATCATGTAGTAACCAGAGCAGGGCATATTATGAAAAAGAAATTGTCAAAGTTCTTGATCAGATCAAAAAACAGAGTCAGATAGACCTTCGGCAAGAACGTTATAATGACATCATGAAATCGCAACGCTTATGGAAAGCTTATGTTGATCAGGAGTGCCAAAATGCTGGAAGTTATATTGGTTCACCCATGTATGCGTTTTGCCCAATGCAAGAATATGGGAAAAGACTTGATCAATTGACTGAATATGCCCAGTGAAAAATCAGTAGATGAGAAATATCGGCGAAAAATTTATCCATTTAAGATAGATAATAAATATATCTTATAACCACAACATCGTATAATTCACACTTTAAACCGTGTTAAAGCGCAGGACTGTCGTGTTTCATACGCAACTTGAATGGTTAAATACCTTAAAACCCAATTTTAAAGTTTTACCGCTAAAAGATCGTTTAGTCTGTGGTGTTGGGGCATTGCTTGGATTAGCAGTGTCATCATTGATCAGTTGGTATGTACTCGGTGGCTTTAATGCATGGTATATCGCACCGATGGGCGCGTCCTCAGTATTGCTCTTTGCTGTACCCGCGAGTCCTTTAGCACAACCTTGGAATATGGTGGTGGGGAATACCATTGCAGGTTTAGTCGGCGTGACCTGTGCCATCTTTATTTCCAATCCAACCGAGGCATTTAGTGTTGCTGTTGCGTTGTCGATATTTTTGATGATGAGTACAGATTCATTGCATCCGCCAAGTGGCGCAGTGGCGATTACTGCCGTATTGGGTGGCGCTTCTATTCATCAGTTGGGTTATCAATTTATTTTTTATCCAGTATTACTCAATTCAGTCTTGCTGCTGGTGATTGCAATCATTTTTAATCGTATGTTAGGAAAGCAATATCCACAGGTTGCACAGCTCAATACACGTTCTAAAGATCCAACACCGACACAGAAAGTCACCATTCAACCGCAAGATATTCAAGATGTGTTAGAACAACAGACACAGCTTTTAGATATTAGTGAATATGATTTACAAAAAATCATTTTAGAAGCACAAGCAAAGGCCAATGCAAGAGCAGTACATCAATACCTTTGCCAAGATATTATGAGCAAGGATGTGCTGAGCTTGGATGAGCAAGATGATATTCACCAAGCTTTAGATAAGTTTAAACATGTGAATTTGATGAGTTTGCCCGTGCTCAATGCTGATCGGGAATTGGTTGGCACATTGGCATTGTATGAAATTGTAGAATGGTTTAAACGCGCTGCCGATGCTCGGGCCCCTTGGGAACATTTGGTCAAACAAATTATGAATCGACAAGTGGTGACTGTACAGCCGACACAACCGATTCAAAACTTGGTGCCTTATTTCGTTGAACGCTCTTTTAATTATATCCCTGTGGTTGATCATCAAAAAATGGTCGGGATTATTAGTCGCGCAGATATGATTGCAGCATTACAGCAACAACTCAATAATTCACAATGATACTGTTTAAAAATAAAACCGTTTAAAAATGAAACTGTTTAAAAATGATGCGGTATAAAAAAAGCTACAGCAGTTTGGGGGAACTGTTGTAGCTGAAAAGGGTAATATCTTTAAATCGAAGTCAATTAATGGGTTTTCTCTTCATAAATGGTTCGTACAGGGCGTTCATAGCTTTGCGGTTCATTTAGCTGCAATTTTTGTTTTGGCATAATTAACCAAAGCACCAAATACACCAGAATACCTGGAAAAGCTGCGCTCAAACATGAAACAATTACGAAAATAATTCGTAATAATGTGACATTCCAACCAAAACGTTCAGCAATACCGCCCATTACACCGGCGATCATATTATGTCGGCTTGAACGATATAAACCAGAATTGGCCATTTAAATCTCCTTAAAGTTATTCATCATCATTCATGATTAAAAAATTAAAAATGAATTTATATAAGTAAATAGTGGCGTTTCTGTTTGATTCTTCAAGTGAATCACCGATTAAAATTGTTAAGACTGTGTAACAACACCAGTTAAATCATTAAAAATAATGTAAAAAGTGTCCAAACTTATAAGGAGATGGTTGAGACAAATATGTTTTTTATACTTTTGTAAAAAATACACCGTTAAGATTTCGAGAAACGGTACAACACAATAAGATATACATATACACATTCATTTTTGATGTGTCTGGCACGGTGTAATTGGGTTATTTGGATTTATGTATTTAACTTTTCATAAAGTAATTTTTTTTCGAATTTTAGGCATCAGTATTTGTACAGTGCTGAGTGCTTGCGATTCCTCAAAATCAAATGATAAACAACAAGGTGCATCTGACACACAAAATTCATCCAGTGAACTTGCTTTGCAGCCAATGCCACAACGTGCCAATGCAAGTGAAGGTAAAAAACTGACCGATCTTGCGGGTCAAGCCACCTTACCTGCAATGGCAGAAATGAAAGGGCAAGACCAGCAAAGCGACGTGGTTTCCACAAAAGCTGAGGCATTTGTAGGACGTTATCATGTTCAAATGAGTTGTGAAGACCCTTTTGCCAAGTGTGAAAAAGGCAGTGCAGAGTTTATTATTAACTTACTCCCAGACGGTACCGCACATCGTACCTTTGTGTATATGGGGAAAATGACTTATGAAAATAATGATATAAAACCGAACCGTGGTTATCAAAAAAATACTTGGGCCTATGATGAAATAAATCATGAAATCGTGATTAACCGAATTGAAGGTATTCAGTTCTATTACAAAGTGGATGCACAAAACGACTTGGTGATGGATATTGATAAAATTGTTAATGGAACTGAAGAAAATCGACTCTATTTTAGTCAACACCATACCGCACCAACAAAAGCCTATGTGTTAAAGAAATTTGATAATTAAAAAATTAGTAGCTAGAAAAATTGATAATTAAACAATCTGGTGAGGCTTTAGGGTGTAACCCACCAGAATGACAAATTTAAAATTTAAAGTTTAGAAATAAATGATCATCTCAGAAAAGCATTTTTTAAATTGAACAAATCTTAGAAAATCAGTTAGCAGTTAAACATTGTGTATCGTCTAAAAATGCAATGTTAAAACGCTTTGGTTAAACTAAAAATTGCACCGTTTGCGACTGTACGTTTTTCACTTTTAGAGAGCTGATCGGTATTCAAGTTGGTACCGACTGCAGATAACTCTGCAGTTAAGCCTTCAAGTGTTTTAAATTGATAATTCACCCCAAGCTTCCAATCGATGTAATTGTCGGCATCAACATCAATCAATGCACCTTTATCTTGGATGATGGAATAACCAATACTTGACGTCAGACCAAAACCTGTTTCAGCCAATGGTACTGAATAGCCTAAGGTGAAGTTCCATGCATCACCTGCAAACCCAATATAGTCATCACTATAATTAATATTGGTGAGGAGGCTATCTTTACCCAAAAAGATATCATTAAAGGTTAAACGTGCAGAAAACTCATGCCATGCCCAATCTGACCAACCTGGATAGCTAAATCGGTTATAGCTTAAATCTAGTGTTGGCTTAACTTTTTCAGACCAATTTAATGCCGTGTTATAGCCAATATATGAGGTAAATTCAAAATGTGGTGATGTTGA
This sequence comes from Acinetobacter sp. RIT698, assembly GCF_009668065.1. Classification (NCBI taxonomy): domain Bacteria; kingdom Pseudomonadati; phylum Pseudomonadota; class Gammaproteobacteria; order Moraxellales; family Moraxellaceae; genus Acinetobacter; species Acinetobacter sp. RIT698. Next base: position 23,695 of record NZ_WJYH01000002.1, on the reverse strand, counting down.
ACCACCGAAGTCCGTATTGGCAGCAAAGATTCCGCCGTATAAACCAGAATCATGTGACAGTACAAAGGTCCCTTGTACCGCAGGATCATTACGAGATTGGGATAAACCACGGAAACGGTAGTCCGTTGTCAGTGCAGTAGAACCGCTTAAGCTAAGACCTGATGAATGTCCTGTTTCTGAGGCCATAGCAGAATGAGTTGCCATTGTTGTTAGCATTACCGATAAAATTACTGGTTTAATCATATTGATTTCCTTTTCGTAAAAATTTGGATTATTCCAAAATCCTTTTTTATGTCGATCAACGACGCATTTTTGTTTTTGTTATCTTAAGTAGTGATGTTATAAAGAGATAATAGAATATTCAGAACACATGCCTCAAAAAATCTGAATCGCTTGGGTATAACGATGACTTTTATCCAATTGAGTTAAATTTTTTTAATGATTATTTATGTAATTATTTTTTAATAAAAAATTCTTTTGAACGATACATTACTTTTTTAACCCTAGATCAATGATCTGCTTTTCACTCATCGTTTTATTCAATTCAAGTAGTACTCAAGCTGGTGTATAGGTCGATATTGAATATCGAACAAATACAGGCCTGAGATAATTTTTTCTTTAATCTGTTCGTGATTATTCTGGCCTCAATATTTTTAACATATTAGATGGTCTTTATTTGAAATTTTAAGGTGATTTCGCAAATGATTTTGATCTCTTTGCGATGGAGTAACTATGCTATTCAGTCCTTTTTAGTCTTACTTTAAAAAAACTAAAGGCTTGATACTGAATATAAAAATTTAAGCCAATTGTAAGATTGGTTATAACTTTTTTATTTATGGAATGGATTCCTTATGTCTATCACATCTATGGAAAGTAGCACGATTCAGGCAATTCCTGAAAATCAACGTCACGGTAACGCACGAGATCTATTTACGATCTGGTTTGGCTCAAACATTATGTTATTGACCATGTTTACGGGCTCATTGGCGGTTACAGTTTTTAATCTGAATTTCTTTTCCGCCTTAATGGCATTGGTTTTAGGAAATCTTGTTGGTGCGATTTTTGTCGCACTTCATTCTGCGCAAGGCCCACAACTTGCAGTGCCGCAAATGATTCAGACACGCGGGCAATTTGGTTTCTATGGTGCTTTGCTTGTTGTTGGCGTCGTGGTGATTATGTACTTGGGCTTTTATGCATCCAATCTGGTGGTTGGTGGTGAAGCGCTACATACAATTTATCAGCCGATTTCTAAGGTACAAGGCATTACGATTATTGCGATTGGGAGTCTGATTGCAGTCATTTTTGGTTATAAACTTATTCATAAATACACGCAAATCCTTGCGGTACTTTCAGGTTTAATGTTGCTTGCTGCTTTTATTCGTGTATTTAGTTCGCAATACTTCCCTCAAGATTTCTTTCAGCTGGGAACGTTTTCAAGCATTGGCTTTATGGGAACCTTATCCATTGCAGCATTATGGCAGTTGGCTTATGCCCCGTATGTATCAGATTATTCCCGCTATTTGCCTAAAGCGACTGGGGCAAAAACTGCATTTTGGGCAAGCTATTGGGGCTGTTCACTCGGTTCACTGATTTCAATGATCTTGGGCTTAACCGTTGCTCGTGCCTATAGTGGTGAGTTTATTCAAGGCTTAATTCACTTAACCGGCTCCGGTCTATTCAGTACCGCTTTGATTATCGTCTTTTCTCTCGGGATTGCTGCCACAAATTCGATGAATTTGTACTGTGGTACTTTATCGAGCATCACTATTCTACAAACGATTTTTCATCGGTGGTCACCGCGAGTGCTTGCCAGAACCATAGTGGCATTAAGCTTATTTAGTGTGGCGATGTTCTTATCTGTTTCAAGTTCGGAAAGCTTTGTCGAGAGTTATGTCAATTTTATTCTCTTGCTCATGTGTGTACTGATTCCATGGACAGCCATCAACCTCATCGATTATTACTTTATCCATCATACTGAATATGATGTGCCATCTTTCTTTAAACCGGATGGTGGGATTTATGGTTACTTCAATTGGCCTGCATTAATCTGTTATGTGATTGGGATTTTGATTCAGATTCCATTTTTATCTACACCGCTGTATGTTGGTCCGCTTGCTAAATTATTGGGTGAAGTGGATATTTCATGGGCGGTTGGTTTGTTGGTGGTTAGCCCACTGTATTATGTTGTGGCGATGTTATATAAACGCACATTACCTGAAATAGACAATCAACTATTACAGCAACATAGCTATGATTATGTCATTGTTGGGGCGGGTTCGGCGGGGAGTGTGATTGCCAATCGACTAAGTGAAAACCCAAATACTCGTGTCTGCTTGATTGAAGCAGGCGCTGCTGATAATTCGCCACGCATTCAGATTCCAGCAGGAACGATCACGTTATATAAGAGTAAAAAATACAGCTGGAATTTCTTTTCTACCCCACAGAAACGTTTGAATAATCGTCAAATCCATGCCCCACGTGGCAAAATGGTCGGTGGTTCAAGTTCAATGAACAGTATGATTTATATTCGCGGAAATGCCTCTGATTATGACAATTGGGAGGCGAAAGGTTGTGTTGGATGGGGCTGGAAAGAGGTTTTACCCTTCTTTAAACGCTCTGAAAAAAATGTCATTCAGCAAGACTTGGCTTTTCATGGTGTTGATGGCGAGTTGTTTGTTGATCATCCGAAAGATCCTAACCCATTATCTAAACTCTTTATCCAAGCTGCTACTTTGCTCAATCTAAAAGAGAATCAAGATTTTAATGCTGCATCAAGCGAAGGTGTGGGGATATATGATGTGACTCAACGTGATGGTCAGCGTCTATCCAGCTTTAAAGCATTCGTTCAGCCGATATTGACACGTTCAAACCTTACAGTGGTGACGGAATGCGAGGTTGAGTGTATTCATCATAGTGATGGTCAAGTGCACTCGATTCATGTGCAACGACAAGGACAAAATTTTGATATCAGAATCAATAAAGAGTTAATCCTCTCTGCTGGTGCTTTTGTTTCGCCGTTATTATTGATGAAATCTGGTATTGGTCCGAAATCTGAGCTGGAACAGGCCGGTATTGAATGTAAGCTTGATTTACCTGGGGTAGGTAAAAACTTGCAAGAGCATATTGATGGTTTGGTGACGGTTAGAACAAATAGTTCAAAAACATTGGGTTTTTCCGTTGGGGCTTTGGCATCTATACTGCCCGCACCATTCCAGTATGCACTCAAAAGAAAAGGCTGGTTGACCACCAACTATGTAGAAGCAGGGGGCTTTGCAAAAACACCACTGGCAACAGATTTACCGGATGTGCAATTTCACTTTGTTCCGGGGTATCGGAGTCATCGTGGTCGTCTGTTTGAATGGGGGCATGGCTATGCAATCCACACCTGTGTTTTAAGACCAAAGAGCATTGGTGAAATACGTGTGAATGCCCAAAAGCAGATCGAGATTGATTATAACTTCCTTGAAAAAGAACAAGATATGCACGTGCTGATCGAAGGAATTAAACTGGCACAGCGTATTTTAAAACAAGATGTATTTAAGGCATTCAATGGTCAAGAAATCTTACCCGGACCTGATGTTAAAACTGATGCAGACTATCAAGCTTATGTTCGTGAATATGCTGCAACCGTATTTCATCCCGTGGGAACATGTAAGATGGGGATTGATGCAATGAGTGTGGTCAATCCAAAGCTTAAAGTTGTTGGTTTTAATAATCTGCGTATCGCTGATGCATCCATTATGCCTGATCTTGTGTCAGGTAATACCAATGCACCATGTATTATGATTGGCGAACGTGCCGCAGATTTTATCCTTCAACAGCAATAACCCACTGGGTAAATTCCCGCTGATTGTTTTAATCGAGTGGTCATACGCATAATTAAACCGTGCGCAATCTTGGTTATTGGGCACGGTTTTATATTGTTTGGGTGGGGGAATACGATGACTCGTCAAGCAGGAGAATATTATTTTGCTAGCGATGATTTGGCATTTACTCGTTCGACAAGAAGAATAAAAGCTTTTTAGCTATTCGAATTGGTCGTGTCATCTGATTGCGATTGTTGGCTTGGCTGTTTTGAGCTAAAACCGTTGACTTAGATCTCAGTCGATCTTTTGAGTATTGATGCTTCATCGTCAATGAATGATAAAGCAATCAATTTGATCAGATCATGCAGCTATCAAAAAAATAACTCAACTGAGCTTATTTTAAGGGAGATAAATGACTTAAAAATCTGGTGGGTTGTGTGGGGTTCGAACCCACGACCAATAGATTAAGAGTCTACTGCTCTACCAACTGAGCTAACAACCCTGACTGAACTTGTTTAAAACATGATTAAACCAGAACAAAAGATGAAGCAAAATTTCGAGAATGGCGAAGCATCTAATAAAGATATTTGGTCTTGGTCGGAACGTTTGCAGGTTTCGTTTCTATTGTAGTACTTTAGCCGTACAGAAAGAAGCCTTAAGAAAGAATGGTGGGTCGTCCGCGATTCGAACGCGGGACCAACGGATTAAAAGTCCGCTGCTCTACCAGCTGAGCTAACGACCCTGAGCGAGATGTGTAAAGCACGTTGCTTTACCCGATATCAGTGAAAATCGAGAATTTTCTATCGGTATCTATTTACAGGTTGAAACATGAAGATGGTGGGTCGTCCGCGATTCGAACGCGGGACCAACGGATTAAAAGTCCGCTGCTCTACCAGCTGAGCTAACGACCCTGAGCAAGGATGTGTAAAGCGATGCTTTACTCGATATTTGTGAAAATTGAGAATTTTCTATCGCTATCCATTTACAGGTCAAAACAATTAAGTGGTGGGTCGTCCGCGATTCGAACGCGGGACCAACGGATTAAAAGTCCGCTGCTCTACCAGCTGAGCTAACGACCCTGAACCTTCATCCAAGCTAGGCTTGAATGTGTAGTGCAAGAAAACTAAAAAGTTTTTAAACACCACTTTGTTTTGATGGAGCGTATTTTAGCAAGATATTGATAGAGCGCAAGTAAAAATTAAGAAAGTTTGCAACGTTCGGTTATAAATAACACAAAATGGACTAAAAAAGCCCTGAAATCAGGGCTTTTAGCTTTAGAAGCGGTATTTATAAGCTTCAATATTGGCAAAAACTTCCGCAGTGACATCACAATAGGCATTGGCACTTGGCAGTAAAACCAATAAACGATCAGAGGTTTTTTCAGGATTAAAGGCTTGTTCCTTTAATTTATTTTTCTGATATTTAAATGTACCCGTCGTTTCTACAATTTGTTGGATACGTAAAAATACTGGAACAGCATAGGCTGGCAAGTTCTTTTTAAACTCGGCTGCAAGCTGGCTTAGATCTTGTTCAGTCAGTTCTTCACCTTCATGTAAAGTAATGGCAGCCATACCTGCTCGACCATTGGTATTTGGGATTTCAACGCCGTAAACCACTGCTTCTGTGATTTTAGGGTATTCACTACAAATATTTTCAACTTCTGTGGTTGAAACATTTTCACCTTTCCAGCGGAAAGTATCGCCAAGGCGATCGACAAATTGCGCGTGTCGGAAACCAATATCACGAACCAAGTCGCCAGTAATAAAGTAAGAATCGCCTTTTTTAAAGACATCTTTCATGATCACTGACTTGTTCTTTTCCGGGTCTGTATAGCCATCAAAAGGGGAACGCTTGGTGATTTTACCAATCAATAAGCCCACTTCACCTTTTTTGACCTTTTGACATGCACCATGACTGTCACGGATTGCTTCATTTTTTTCTTTATCGAACTGGACGATGGCATAAGGTGTAGGTGAGAAGCCAACAGTATTGTTAAAATTAAAAACATTACTGAAGCCTACATTTCCTTCACTAGAGGCATAAAGTTCTAAAATTTCTTCGATACCAAAGCGTTCTTTAAACTTGCCCCAAATATTTGGACGCATACCATTACCGATCATTTTGGTGACACGGTGCGTATGATCAAGTTCTGAAGCAGGTGCATCCATAAGGTAGCGGCAAAGTTCACCGACATAACCAATGGCTGACGCATTAAACTTTTTGACATCAGACCAGAATGCAGAGGTAGAGAATTTACGACGGATTGCCAAGGCTGAACCACCTGCAATAGCACCACACCAGCACACCACCATACCTGTTGCATGGTAAAGCGGTAAAGTGCAGTACATCACATCATCTTCACCTAAGTTTAAGACATGACCATATGTTCCATATGCCAAGGTCCAACGACTGTTGGTAAAGACCACAGCTTTAGGTAAACCCGTTGTGCCAGAGGTATAGATATAAAACAAGCCATCTTTCCCTTTGACACTTTGTGTGGTCGAAGGATTGAATTTTGGAAATTGTTGAATTTTTTCAGCGAGATTGATAAAGCCTTGAGGTGCTGTACCCGGGTCTTGCGTTGTATTTTGATCTGCAAACCAATGGATGCGGTCTTGAGCAATGTTTAAGTCTTGACGAATCTCATCTACAGCAACACGACATTCTTCACCGACGATCACCGCAACAGGATTGACCAAATTGATACTATGCGTCAGGACTTTACCTGTTTGTGAGGTATTGACTAAAGCTGTTGTTACGCCAATTTTTGCCAGTGCAATCACGGTCGCAATCAACTCAGGACGATTTTCGATCATCACGGTGATCGCATCGCCTTTTTTTATACCAATAGAAAGATAAAAGTGTGCAATTTGATTGGCCCAGTTATTCAGTTCTTTATAACTATAGCGTTGATCTTCAAATAATAACGCATCACCATAAGGATTGCGTTTTACAGCACGTTCAAAAGCAAGACCTAGCCCAGCAGGCGTATTGGGTGTTCTGATATAAGCTTGTTTAAGTCCAGTCAGGATGTTGGGAAGCTTATTGATGAGCTGTGGTAAGCGCTCTGCGACATCAGTAAATCCGATGAGATCGGCCTGTGTTGTTTGACTCATATCAATCCTATTTATTTTTCGTAATCCAATACAATTTTTAGAGTGTCATTGACTCACATTACATTTGTCTTTTTAATCGTATAAGACTAGTGCAATCAACCTAATCTGACAAATGTCCTGATAATCTCTTCAAAATAGCAAAAAAACCTAGCCATCGAAATGACTAGGTTCTCTTTAATCGCTACATTTTAAGCAAATTTTTACACATTACTCATCCGCTGGCGGTGTCGCTTTTTTTGGCGGGCGACCACGAGGGCGACGAGGGCGGGCAGGTTTTTCATCTGTTGCCACATTGTCTGCCTTTTGTGCATCTTCATCTACGCCAGCTTCAGCAGTCGTATCTAAAGCAAGCGATTGTTGTGGCTTTTTCGCCTTTTCAGTTGCAACAACTGCTTTCTCAACTGACTTAGCAGGGGCTGCTTTAACCACTTGAACTTCCGCAGGCGCTGTTTCAACTGCCGTTTCTACAGGTGTTTCAGCTTGCACTTCTTCTGCTTGAGTAACCACAGGTGCGGCTTCAACTGGACTTGCTTGAGTCTCAGTTTTCACTTCTTCTGGTTGTTGCTCAAGTTCAGCTTGATGCTCTTGCTTTGCTTGTACAGCCGCTTGTTTTGCTAAACGACGACGTTCACGCGGATCATTCGCTACACGGCGATCATTCTCAGGCTTCGGTGGCGTTAAGTCTAAAACATCAGCAGGTTGTGCTTCTGGTGCTGCTTTAGAGATAGCAACATCACGTGTTACAGGCTGCTTGCTTTGTACATCGGTCTTTTCTACCACAGTTAAGGTCGCTGAATATTCTTCAGTAAACTTAACCAAAGCGCGATTGAATGTTGGAATTAATCCAAACTGTTCAATCAATACCGCACAGTCATCACCATAGACATGACGAATCAAAGTTCCCACTGTGTACTGATTTAATGTCGGTACTTGAGATGGTGCGATTTTAGGCGTTGCCGCTTTTGCTTGAGCAGCGTCACGTTGTTGACGGCGTTTTTGGCGCGGGTCATTGCTGGCACGTTGCACAGGCTGTTCTGCTTGAACCTCTGCTGCTGCAGGTGTTTTTGCTTCAGTCGTTACAGCCTGGCTTTCTACAGCCGGTGCAGTAGCTGGTTGAGCGTCTACGCGAGGGGCTTTAGCAACAGTTTCAGCTTTTTCATTGCGATCATGACGCTTCGGCTTGTTGCTTGCTGGCGCAGCAACTTGTTGCGGGTTTAATGCCACAATTTCACTTTGAGCTTGATCAAGGTTAACCACTAAAGCTGTTTCAAGTGCTGCATGCTTCGGGGTGTCAATGAGTTCAACCTTAGGTTGTTTCTCTTGAGGTTGATTATGCTCTACAGGCGCATTGTTGTTTGGCGCTTGTTGTTGCTCATCATTAAACACGCTGCTATCGCGATGACGATTTGGGCGGTTTGGACGTTGCTGATGGTTACGATCACGACGTGGAACAGCTTGTTCAGCATGATTCGTTTCAGCATTTTGATCATGCTGTTGACGTGGCTGCTTTTGCTGACGACGTTGATCACGTTGTTCCTGACGCTGTTCTTGGCGTTGCTCTTGACGAGGCACCTGAACCACTTCTTCAATCACTTGATGTTGATCAGTGTTTTGTTCGCGTGACTCTTTGTGCTTGTTGCGATTTTTGTTTTTATTGTTGTTGTTACGCGGAGCTCGTTCTTCTTTCTCGCCCTGTTTTTCATATTCACGCGGTTCTTGTTTTTGAACAGGTGCATGTGAAAGATAAGCATTGGTTTCAGCAACAACTTGAGCTTCAATTGCAGCTGGCGCGCTATTGCTATTCACTTGTCCAAATTGACCACGGCTTACAGCACCACCGTTAATCATTTGTTCAATGGCTGCAGCTGCATTGTTTGCAGTACGTGATTGGTCAACAGTTGCTGCTTGTTTTTGTACAAACAGGTTTTCTAACCAAGCACATGGGCTAGAAGCAGGTTGAGCAACTTGTGCTTGAACCGCTTGCTGAGCTTTTTGAGCTTGAGCAGGTTGTTGCTTTCTGTTTTGCTTATTGTTTTGTGCTTGAGCTGGCGCAGCATTGTGTTGCGTTTGCTCTTCTTCTAAATGCCATTCAGATGACTCATAGCCCAATTCTTTTTCGCTTGAACGGGTAGCTTCAGTACGTTCATAGCTAGTTGGCGCAAAACCTTCTGGGTTATATGAGATTTCGTAATGTGGCGTTTCTAAATGTGGATGTGGCAGTACAGTAACACGCACATTTGACGTTTGTTCTAAGTAAACCAGACTGTGACGCTTTTCATTCAATAAGAATGCTGCAATTTCAACAGGCACTTCAACTTGAACTTCACCTTGACGTTCACGTAATGCAATCTCTTCAACTTTACGCATAATTGAAAGAGAAAGAGAACGTAGATCACGTACCATACCTGTGCCATGACAGCGAGGGCATACATAACCTGTAGCTTCTTCAAGAGATGGGCGTAAGCGTTGACGGCTCATTTCCATTAAACCAAAACGTGACAATTGACCGAACTGGATACGGGCACGGTCACTTTGCGTCGCTTCACGAAGTTTAGCTTCAACCATACGTTGGTTGCGTTCTTTGGTCATATCAATAAAGTCGATCACCACCAAACCACCAATATCACGTAAACGTAATTGGCGAGCAATTTCTTCAGCTGCTTCTAAGTTGGTGCTGAGTGCAGTTTCTTCTACATCATGTCCGCGTGTTGATTTCGCCGAGTTGATGTCGATTGAAACCAGTGCTTCAGTTTGGTCGATTACAATTGAACCGCCTGAAGGAAGTTTAACTTCACGTTCATAAGCTGTTTGAATTTGACTTTCAATACCAAAATGCGCGAATAACGGTTCATTTAACGTATAGGTTTTTAACTTATCCAATTGATTTGGCATTACCGCTTTAACAAAGTTATAGGCTTCGTTATAGGCTTGCTCTGAGTCAATTAAAATTTCTGCAACATCATCACGTAAATAGTCACGGATAGCACGCGTCACCACACCAGCTTCTTGATGAACAAGCATTGGTGATGGACCAGAGTTTGCTGTACCTTGGATTTGTGCCCACAGGTCTAACAAATGTTGAAGATCAAGTTGCAGTTCTTCTTGTGAACGGCCAATCCCTGCTGTACGAACGATTACGCTCATACCACGTGGGGTATTTAATGACGCCAACATTTCTTTAAGTTCTTCACGAACTGAACCCGAAATTTGACGACTAATACCACCACCTTTCGGGTTGTTCGGCATCAATACTAAATAGCGACCAGCAAGGGAAATATAAGTTGAAAGTGCAGCGCCTTTGTTGCCACGCTCTTCTTTTTCAACTTGAACCAAAAGTTCAGTGCCTTCAGTGATGAGTTCACGAATATTTGATGTTTGGCGAGGGTCTGCCTTGTAGTAAGTATTGGCAATTTCGCGCATCGACAAGAAACCTTGACGACCCGCACCATACTCTACAAATACAGCTTCTAAAGAAGGCTCTACGCGAGTGACATGGCCTTTATAGATATTGGCTTTCTTTTGTTCACGTGTACGGTTTTCTAAATCGAAATCGTAAAGACGGTGACCAGTGATGAGTGCAACGCGAACTTCTTCGGCATGTGTTGCATTAATCAACATACGTTTCATGGGTGTAACACCTAATAGTGATTCACACCAACAACTCGCTATCTTTTTTAAGTGAAGCGAACATCTAAAATATTGGATCAATGCTCAAATCACGGATACATCCAATATGATCTGAGTAATTTACCCACTTGTTTTGAGCAAGGTTGGGTTTGATGCCTGTATTGATGCTGCAATACTTCTTTAATCTTTGCACGATTAAAGTTTTGAGCTCTTCACTGGCACTTAAGTGGTGCATTGGATGACTGATTTGATTCGTCTTTCACTATCACATTGCTCGAAGAGCATCTCAACTTTTGTGAGAGCGTCTTGATACGGAATTATCATCGTACCTTTACAAATTGTGCAGTTCCAATGCCTCAAACACTTATGTCCTGAATAACACTCTACAGCGACTTGCCTGATGTGTATCAGTTTATGTTTAAAAACCAACGTCTGGGTTGGCGACATATATTTTTAAACAAACTGATTTCTGTACTTTAAGTACAATTAAACGCAACAGTTTGTCTTTTTGCCGATATAATAAAGCCTTCGGCGTCGGCATATTCTTTTGGGACCTTTCCGCATCTGTCGTGAATTTTATCGTTTGTGTCGCGCTTTCATTTTTAAAAAAGGGTGGCACTAAATTTCACTTACGGTGGTATCCGTGCGCTGACTATAGCAAACCTTGAATCATCTGCCTATGGGCTATATGCTTATTTTGTATGAAAAGCATAGTCTAAATGATCAGTTTTTAATCAAATTTTAGTTTTTTATTGGATCACCTAACTGTATGAATTCTACGCAACAATGGCAAAATGTAACTTGGTTTGAAGTAGACGAGCATCAAGAAGGCCAGCGCATCGATAATTTCTTATTTACTCGCCTGAAAGGTGTGCCGAAAAGCCGTATTTATCGTTTAATTCGTGAAGGTCAAGTGCGCGTCAATAAAAAGCGTATAAAAGCAGAAACTAAGCTAGCGATTGGCGATCAAATCCGTGTTGCACCTATTCGCTTTGAGCAAAAAGACGAAACTGATGCACCTGTATCCGATAAGGTTGCACAAAGCTTACTCAGCCGTGTGGTGTATGAGGACGAAGGTTTATTGGTGGTCAATAAGCCGTCTGGAATTGCCGTACATGGTGGAAGCGGTGTGGCATATGGCTTAATTGAAGGCTTACGCGCGGCAACAGGTAAAAAATATTTGGAATTGATTCATCGTATTGACCGCGATACTTCGGGTCTAGTGATGGTGAGTAAAAAACGCAGCACATTGAAGGCGCTACAAGATATGTTGCGTGAGCATAAAATTAAAAAAACCTATGCTGCGATTGTTAAAGGTCAAGTGAGTTTAGATCAACAGTTGATTAATCAACCTTTATTGCGCTATGAACTGTCCAATGGTGAACGTCGTGTACGTGTCTCAGAAGAAGGTAAAGAATCTAAGACACAATGGAAAGTTGCCGAGCGCTTTATGCATGCGACACTGGTCTATGCTTCTCCACTGTCAGGCCGTACCCATCAAATTCGTGTGCATGGTTTAAGTATTGGTCATCCTTTGGTGGGCGATGATAAGTATGGTCATGAAACAGAGTATCGTGGACCAAAAGCTCGTCGATTGAGCCTACATGCAATGCGACTTGAAATTCCTGGTTATCCTGTGATCGAAGCGCCTTTACCTGAAGATATGCAAAGCTTGGTTGCACAATTAAGAGCACAAAAGAAAGATTGATTCGATCTTGCTGCTCACTTTATCTTTTACACAAAGGGAACTTGTTTTATGAAAAGTTCCCTTTGTGTTTAAAAATGCGTTAGCTTGTCATGTAAAGTGCATAAGATCTAAATATTAGTCATGCATAAACTGAGCAAATATTGGAAATAATTCATGCAAAAACCTGTAGAACTTATCATTTTTGATTGGGATGGCACTTTATTTGATTCAGTTGGGCAAATTGTGGCGAGTTTATTGGTTGCTGCAAAAACCTTTGACCAACCGTTAACAGCTGATGCTGCGAAAAGTATTATTGGTTTAGGTTTACCTGAAGTTGCTCAAGTGTTATTTCCACAGGTCCCTGAGTTACACACTGAAATTTTGAAATGCTATGGCGATCATTATGTTGAGCATTCCAAAGATGATTTGTGGTTCGCTGGTGTCTCTGAAATGTTGCATGATTTAAAAAATCAAAATATCAAATTGGCAGTTGCAACAGGGAAAAGCCGTCGTGGTTTAGATCGTGTTTTGGCTCAGACCCAGAGTCAGGATTTATTTGAGATCACCCGTGCAGCGAGCGAAACCAAATCCAAACCAGATCCATTGATGTTGGCTGAAATTTTAGATTACACTGGAATTTCGGCGGAGCAAGCCATTATGGTGGGTGATACATCTTATGACTTAGAAATGGCACAGAACATTGCCATGCCACGTGTTGGGGTGAGTTATGGGGTACATGCGATTGATGTATTACAGCGTTTTAATCCGCTGACGATCGCGGATAACATCGATCATTTACATCAGTTTTTAACTCAACAGCTTAAGGCTAGTGAAGTTGCTTAGATGCTGTTTTTACGCTGTTTGCAGATTGCTCTCAGCGTAAACTTAGATAAAACCAAAGAGATATAATAAGAAAATTGACCATGAGCCGTTCTATTCGATTACTCACTTTATTACAACTTTTACGTGAACAGCGTTATCCCATTACCGCGCAATGCTTAGCAGAACATTTGGAGATTAGTGTCCGAAGTATTTATCGGGATATTGAAAGTTTACGTGACCAAGGTGTCAGTATTGAGGGCAGTGCGGGCTTAGGATTTCAGCTGAAAGAAAACTTTTTACTGCCTCCGATGAGTTTGGATGAAACGGAAGTCGAAGCAGTGTTCTTGGCATTGCATTGGTTAAGGTCAGTGCCAGATCCAGCATTAAAAAATGCTGCACATTCAGTTTTGGCCAAACTCAATGCGGTATTGCCCAAGAATAAACAAGAACTGATTGATGAAACCATGCTTCGGTCTATCAACCATTGGCTTGTGGTTGATGAAAAAATTGTCGAACAAGTACGTCTAGCAATTCGTTATCAGGTCAAGATTGAAGTGCATTATTTAGATGAAAAACAAAATATCTCTAGCCGTATGCTTTGGCCTTTTGTCTTAGGGTATTTCAATGACAAAATGTTGTTGGCTGCATGGTGTGAATTACGTGAGGATTTTCGAAATTTTCGTTTAGATCGGATTCAAAAATTAACTGTGACCGAAATCATTTACCCAGAGTTTAAGCGTCATCTTTTTCAGGCATGGTGGCAAAAAGAGCTGCAAAAAAAATCCATGATGAAAAGCTCCTGACAAAAACTGACACAGCTGCCCTTTATATTCAATACACCACTATAAAGGAATGGAAAAATGGGCTTAAAACTATATAGCAACGCGCAGTCTAGAGGTCTTGTTATTGAATGGCTACTGATTGAACTGGGTGCTGAATTTGAAAAAATTGAGTTGGCTTATCACACTGAAATGAAGTCGGAATCTTATCTAAAGATTAACCCATTTGGCAAAGTACCCACCTTAGTCGATGGCGATGTGGTGATTTACGAAATGCCTGCAATTTGCGCCTATTTGGCAGATAATTTTTTTGATCAAGGACTTGCACCAGCACTGGATGATCCAAAACGTGGCTTGTATTTCCGTTGGTTATTCTTTGCTGCTGGACCTTGGGATGCAGCCACTACGGGTCGCGCATTAAAGGTTGAGATTACCGATGAACAAAAAATGCATATTGGCTATGGAAACTTTCAGGACACCTATACGGCTTTAATTCAGGGTTTGGAGCAGGCTCAACCTTATCTATGTGGTGAGCAATTTACGGTAGCCGATGTATTTGTTGGTTCCATGCTATTTTGGCAATTGAAGATGGCAGAGATTGAAAGCCATCCTGCAATTGAAAAGTATCTTAATTCAATCAAAAACCGAAAAAACTTAAGAAATAATCAAGTACTTTTTAGCGACTAAATCATCAAGACGATGCAAACTTAGCATGATCTCGTGCTGGGTTTGTATTAAGGATTTTTAGTCACATTCAAGCGCAGAAAAATGATAAAAAACTTTGGAGATTGGTTTTTAGTGTTAATCCCTCTATTTTTTACTTCAGTTAAATAAAACCTGCGGCAACATTAATACAGATCGCCAAAATCGTGGTGTTAAATCCATACGCCAAAAGGATATGGAGAATATTTAAAATGCGCATCGAACGAGATGTAATCGATACATCTGCTGTTTGTGCAGAAGTACCAATGACATAACTAAAATACAAAAACTCAGGGTAGGTTGGTTTAGGTGTTTTTGGAAAGTCCAATCCACCATCCTGATGATTCTCCACTGCCAAATAAAAGTCATGTGCATAGTGAATAGCAAAAATAGTATGCATAAATAACCATGCAAAAATGATGGTGAAAATTGCTAAGGCGATATGTCCTGCTTTAACTCCAGTCACATCGGGCAAATGTGCCAATTCAATAATAATGGCAATAAAACACATGATGAGTGAGAGCACAACCAACAGCAAAATGATCCATTTGCTGGCATCCTGCTGCTGAGCACGCTTTAAAATATGCGCTTGATTGGTTGCCCAAAGCATTTTCATGGTCAGGATTAAATAGACCAGGGTGGCAATATTCCAGCTGAATAACAAATTGGTTGACCACTGCCAGTCTGTGCTCAAAGACATCCCCATATACACAACTGCTGTGAGGAGAAAACTAATAAAGAAATATGGGCGAGACTGAATGCCTGATCGAAGTTGGTGAAATGCACGTCCTAACATGATGAACACCGCCTGAGTTAAAGATTGATGGATATTTGAGCAAAGAAAATGAGCATTAAGTTCTATTGGTTTAAGTCGTCATATTAAAAAATAAGCCTACGCTCTATGTCTTGTCGCAGCGGTCTTATTTTTGCTCTAAACGATTGATATCCAGATAAAATACTTTGGTTAATAGTTCAATGAATTTTTGTATCGCAACAGAGCCAGCACTTTTTCGATAACTTACATACAAGTCTAGATAGGGAAGCTCAATATCTAAAGGTCGAATGACGGTGTTACTGTTGATTAATGGCGCAATATAGCTTGGCAAAATTGTACAGCCTAAGCCCGCCCCAACTGAATTAATATTCAATGAAATATTGTCAGCTTTTTGGACGATATTCAATTCAATATGATTATGTTTGGCAAACTCTAAAATGGTGTTGTGCAAAGCCGTGGATTGTTCTTCAGCAGGAATAATAAAATCGATCCCATTGAGCGCTTTAACAGGGATACGTTCATACTTGGCTAAAGGATGATCTTTGGGTAAAACAAAAATTAACGGTTCACGGAGCACAAATTTACTTTCGATTTCATCATTATGAAAATTGTGCCTGCTAAAGCTGATATCCAGCTCCCCCTTTTTCAATGCACGCATTTGTTCAAGGTTGTTTAAACTTAATAACTCAATTTTTAGCTCAGGATTTTGTACCCTTAAATTTGGTAAGACATAAGGGAAAATCTTTATTTCAGCCACGGGTACAAACCCAATCCTTAACAATAGCTGTCTGGCTTTGGAGACCTGTCTTGCCATAGCAACAGCCTTATCGGCTTGTGCTAAAGTTAAGCGTGCTTGCTCCAGAAAAACAGCACCTTCTTCAGTAAGTTCAACTTTACGCTTGGTCCGATTTAACAGCCGAACACCGACATCTTCTTCAAGATCTTTGATCTGCTGGCTGAGTGAGGGTTGTGCTGTATAAAGTCTCAATGCTGCTTTGCTAAAGTTGAGTTCTTCAGCCACAGTAATGAAGTATCTCAGATGTCGTAATTCCATATAACGCGTCCAAAGAATAATCCAAAAAATGTCTTACTAAGATTTTCAAAGAGTATAATCTATAAACAACTGTCAGGTGAAGACGATTATAGTATTTAGAAAATAAATGAACTTTTCAAAATCATTGTTATTTTAATATAGAAAATAACATGGTGAATAATTGGTAAAATATCTTAATTAAAACAAAAAATATTTCTCTAAGCTCTAGCCTAGAAGCGGTCATCTGTACAAAGTTGCATCAATTTATCTACGGCCCTTACTTGTCATAAGCGTACTTTCAGGAATGGAAAAATTGATATCGATGTTTTAATTGATGTATCTCGTCATCAATCTATAGCGGCCCAAATTTATATGAATGAACACTTGAAAAGTGTTTGATTGTACTGATTTAAGTCGTTGCAATCTGTCTGATAAACATGATCATGCTGAGGATTACTAAAACCGACTTGGAGATACAGGGCAAGGTCGGTTTAGTCGTCATGGATAGTTAGCTTGATCAGGGTGTTTATGATGATGTTTTTGATATCACTTTATCTCAAAACACTTAGACGGAAGGCTTCTTTAGTTTCAAATGCAAAATTGGAAATGGGTTACCTTCAGCATCAAGTTCTGAACGCGCAATTTGTTGGAAGTTATGTTTCTTATAAAACTCCAAAGCACGAATATTTTGTTCGTTGACATCTACCTCATGCGCACCTAACTCAAGGGCTTTTTGAATGAGCATGGAACCGATGCCTTGATCAAAAAATTTAGGGTCAATAAATAACATTTCAATCTTTTGATAAGCCAGTCCCATAAACCCAACGATTTGACTTTCACGTTCCACATGAAACAACCGCACATGATCAAAATAATGATGCTGAATGATGAGCGTTTTAATTTGTAAGATATGCTGTTCGTTTAAAAAGTCATGAGTCGCACGTACAGAAGCTTCCCAAATTTTTAATAATTGTGGATGAGACTGCGACGGAGTATTTAGAATATTGGTTAAATTGGGTTCCATAAAAGATTCACTCAATTGTGAAAAGCAACAAAAAATAAAGAAAAATCACAGATAGTTTCGCTAATATGAAGCAGGACAGATATAAAAATCAAATTGATGTATTTGATGATAAAAAACAGGACAATAAATGTCAGATTCCAACAAAATTGTTGTATATGCAGCACTTTTGGGCAATTTAGCCATTGCTCTGGTTAAGTTTGTTGCCGCTTATATTACAAATAGTTCGGCGATGCTCAGTGAGGCAGTCCATTCTGTCGTAGACACTTTAAATGAAATCTTATTGCTGTATGGTTTAAAAAAATCACAACAGCCTGCAAATTATCATCACCCCTTTGGTTATGGGCGAGAGTTATATTTCTGGGCCTTTATTGTCGCATTGTTGGTTTTTGCTTTAGGTGCTGTAGTTTCAATTTATCAGGGTATTCAACATATTCGTCATCCAGAAGTTATACAATCCCCATTGGTCAATTATGTGGTACTCGGGTTTGCGCTGCTTTGTGAAGGCACTTCATGGTTTATTGCCTTGAAAACATTTAAAAAGACCAAAGGTCAAATGGGATATTTTGAAGCTTTTCGTCGCAGTAAAGATCCGACAACCTTTACAGTTTTATTTGAAGACTCAGCAGCTTTAATTGGCTTAATCATTGCATTGCTGGGAATATTTTGTGCTCAGCAGTTTAATTTACCCGTTTTAGATGGTGTGGCTTCGGTACTGATTGGTGTTGTCTTAGCCATCTCAGCCCTGCTTTTGGCAAGGGAAACCAAAGGGTTGTTGATGGGTGAAACAGCAGATCCAAAACTGCGTCATAATGTATTGAAAATTGCTCAGGAAGATCCTGCCGTGTATTCAGCAAATGGCGTACTGACTGAACAAATGGGTGCACATCAAGTGATTGCTTCTTTAAGCTTAGAGTTTAAAGATAGTTTAACTTCAGATGATATCGAAGCCTGTGTGAACAGAATTGAAGCAAAGATTAAAAGTATTCATCCCGAAATCGTGGCATTATTCGTGAAGCCACAAACACAGCAAGTATGGCTTGAAAGAATGAAAGGGCGTTTAGAGTAATCATGTCGAAACAAGAGCCAATGGTCCGTCTTGAAGATACAACGGTACAAGACAACACAATGCAAAATAAGACTGTTCCATCTCAGCAAGTTCAACAATTGCATTATCGAATTGATACTGAAAATTGTCTGTCACACACATGGTATAAACCTGTATTTAGTGTGATTGGTTCAAATCAACACAATGGTGAACGGTTCTTTAATGAAGTACGTAGACCACAAGGTCGTAGCCGTTGGGATTTGATGAAATGGCTGGGTACCCGAAAATCATATACTTGGAATGTGGATACTCAAAAAGAATCATCAGAATTTTATGCAGCAAAACGCGTATTACCTCAGAATCGACCAGATGCTGATGAGCATGATTGGCAAATCTGGTTTGTGAGCCATGCGACTGTACTGGTTCAAATTGGTCCCTATAACTTTTTAACTGATCCTGTTTGGGCCGACTATGTCAGTCCAAAACATGGGCGTGGACCAAAACGTGTGATTCCTGCTGGAATTGCTTTAGAGCAATTGCCAGAGATTCATGCAGTTTTACTCAGTCATAATCACTATGACCATATGGATTTAGCCTCTTTAAGATGGCTACACAACAAGTTTGCCATGCCAATCTATACAGGTTTGGGCAATGCCTGTTACTTGCCTAAAGAGTTCCATGTGATTGAGATGGACTGGTGGCAATCTGCATTGTTTAAAAACTTAAAAATTATTTATACCCCAGCACAGCATGGTTCGGGTCGTGGTTTACGTGATCAGAATATTGCATTGTGGGGCGGTTTTTCTGTGGTATCGCAACATGGTCATTTCTTCTTTGCTGGCGATACGGGGTATTCACCGCATTTTAAAGAAATTCAAAAACGTTTAGGTTCACCGCGAATTGCGTTATTGCCAATCGGTGCGTATGAACCAAGAGCGTTAATGAAATATATGCACATGAATCCACAAGATGCTTTTCAGGCGCATTTAGATTTACAAGCCAAGCGTTCTTTAGCAATTCATTACCGTACTTTTCAATTGACGGATGAAGCACGGGAACAGCCTGAGCAGGATTTACAAAAGGCTATGAAGAATTCATCAAAAATGATTAATCCATTCTACTGTATTCGTGAAGGCCGTAAATTGGTGGTGTAGTGGACCCTTATTGAGCCATAAAAATTGAGAGCGCTAAAAATGATAAAAATATTATCCAGTACTTTGTTATTTTACTTGGTGATGAGCTCAGTCGCTGCAAAATCTATAGAAGTCATTCAAGCGGCTAAGGCGGATTGTGTTTCAGACGAGCCATGTGCTGTTGTAGACCAATCTGCAGCAGTCGAAGATTTTGAACCTGAGGATTATACGAAAAGTATTAAGCCTTCAAATGAAAAATATGATTTGGAAATGGGGGATAAATGGGAGCTGATATACCAAAATTCAGATACTCAATTCTTTGAAAATGATCTGCGATTGGCCGATACTATTCAGCTTGCTCAAGCTTGGATCAAAAGTGTGAACCCAAAAAAACAATATACGATTAATTATTATCAAGTATTGTGTAAGGATCGGACATTTACACGGTTAGAACAGTTTAAAAGTCAGGACGATAAAAACTATAAACTGGTTAAAAAGGTAGAGCATTATCGTCAGACACAACCCTTTAGTCAGGCAGGTGAAATACTTCCAGTTTTGGAAAAGCTGTGTCAGGATTAGGGGGTATTTACCCAAACTAAAAAATAGTGTTGATTCCTGATTGAAAAATCAAGGGAGATGAATAATGAAAATAATCCAAACTTTATTGATGTTATTGGCATTATCTAGTACAGCTTTTGCTGAGACTCAAAATATACAAATTAATCAGAATAATTTTGAGTTGAAAACTGTATTGAATCAAGATGATGTTGATTTATTACGTAAAGATATTGAATTATATCGAAATAATCAAAAGTTGCTCACGCATACAATTTATTCAACCAGTGGTGATTGTAGTATTAGCCAAATTGAATTGGGCGATTATGAGGTCAAAGATAACAATATTATTTTTTATAGTTATTGGGCCTCAGGTGATCGGCAGGGGCTCTGGACTTATCCTTATGGTGTGCGCAAACAAACCTATACTGTAGATGCAAAGGGTAAGGTGAAATTAGTCAGTGCCGTACTATATGTTGAAGATATTTTGGGTGATCCACTTAGCACAAACCCAGATGAGGAATACCTTCAATTTTTGCATACCGCTCCCAAAACCAAACAACAACAGCGTGCACTGAATGAATATATTAAAACCATGCAAAGTGATTATAAAGGTCGTTTTGTGCATGGACAGGAACGGGTGCGCTTAATTCAAGATGTGAAAAGCAAACTCGCTAAGCAAATTGCCACTGAAACCAAAGGATGGAAAGAGCAGTTTGGTACAAATGTGCGAATGTAAGTTTATTCGGCTTTTTGAGCATTGAGAAGTTGAATTGCGACAATAGACAGTGCAGCCATTGCGGTATTCATGATGAAAGGATTAAAACCCTGCGCAAAATAGTGTGGATAAACGATCGCTACAACCAGTAAAAACAACAGCATCGCGATGATATTTAAATAATGCAGAATTTTTGATTGTCTAAAAATAAGAAATAATCCACCAAATATGATTTCTCCAAATCCTGAGAGTTCAATAAGTCTAGGAATGGGCAACAATTGAATCCCTGTAAATTGCCAAAATTGTTGCTCTTCGATAACTTTATATATGATTTTAGGGATAAGTCCCTGATAGAACCATAATACAGCCAGTGAAATATGAATGGTCAATAGGGCATTCTGAAGTGCTTTAGAATTTTGCATCAATGCTATGTTCCAAGAAATGTTTTTTATTTTCAGATGAAGGCAGTAAACACTGCTCAGTTGTACCAAATAAACGATAGCGATTTAAAGCGATTCGGCGGTATAGAAAATCTCGGATAAATTTGGGTATCCCATAACCCATTTTTAAATATGAAAAGGGTCGTCCTAAGCTTTCAATCACTTTTAAAAATGCAGTGGATTCACTATAGGCTTGCCCATTTTTGATCACCAACATGCTATCAAATTGCTCTGTGGGCATTTGGTAATGTCTTAAGATGTCTTGCCCTACTGGTGATTGCACCGAAGTTAATTTAAATTGTGCCTGTGTATCATATTTGATTAAAAACTTTGCCCAGCCATTACATAACACACAGATTTCATCAAATAAAATGATGTCATGTTGTTGAATTATCGCTTCAATTTTCTGTTGCATGGCTTTACTCGCGATTGGGAGTTTCTTCAATATAGTGCATTTACACAAAATAAAAAACCGCCCGAAGGCGGTTTCTATTGAATGACTTTTATTGAGCTAGGCTTATTGAAAACCAGGATGACCTTTACCAGGATCGCTATCGCGTGCAGCTTGTGCATCTGCAACAGTTAAGCCCAAGGCTTTTGCCACGCCTTCACCATAGGCTGGATCACATGCATAACAATTACGGATATGACGATACTTAATAAAATCAAGTGCATCACCCATCGCACCCGCCGTATTATCAAACAGTGCTTGTTTTTGCGTATCATTCATTAAATTGAATAAAGCGCGTGGTTGGCTGAAATAATCCGAATCATCTTGGCGGAAATCCCAATAATCTGCATCACCACTGATTTTTAATGGTGGTTCTTTAAACTGAGCTTGTTCCTGCCATTGGCTAAAACTATTCGGTTCATAGTGTGGTAAACCGCCATAGTTTGCATCGACACGGCCTTGACCATCACGGTGATTAGAATGAACAGGGCAACGTGCAGCATTGACAGGAATTTGTTGATAATTCACACCCAAACGGTAGCGTTGAGCATCGGCATAGTTAAATAATCGCGCTTGCAACATACGGTCAGGTGAAACACTGATACCTGGAACTAAGTTACTTGGTGCGAAAGCCGATTGCTCTACATCAAGGA
Source organism: Acinetobacter sp. RIT698 (assembly GCF_009668065.1). Lineage (NCBI taxonomy): Bacteria > Pseudomonadati > Pseudomonadota > Gammaproteobacteria > Moraxellales > Moraxellaceae > Acinetobacter > Acinetobacter sp. RIT698. Next base: position 1,329 of record NZ_WJYH01000002.1, on the reverse strand, counting down.
AGAAGTTTTCAGGATTTTTATTCAGCTCAAACTCACCCACATCAATCAGTGGATAATCTGCATGAGGCCAAACTTTGGTAAGGTCAAATGGATGATAAGGGACTTTTTCTGCATCTGTTTCAGGCATGACTTGAATTTGGAGCTTCCATTTTGGGAAGTTACCATTTTCAATCGAATCAAATAAATCACGTTGATTACTTTCACGGTCTTTAGCAACAACTGCTTCCGCTTCAGCATCGGTTAAATTTTCAATGCCTTGTTGAGTACGGAAATGAAATTTGACCCAAAAACGTTCATTGTTTGCATTGATAAAGCTGTACGTATGACTACCAAAACCATGCATATGGCGGAAGCTTTTTGGAATACCACGATCAGACATCACAATCGTCACCTGATGCAAAGCTTCAGGTAATAACGTCCAAAAATCCCAGTTGTTGGTTGCACTACGTAGATTGGTTTTAGGGTCGCGTTTTACGGCTTTATTTAAATCTGGGAATTTACGTGGATCACGCATGAAAAAGACGGGAGTGTTGTTTCCAACGAGATCCCAGTTACCTTCTTCGGTATAGAACTTGAGTGCAAAACCACGAATATCACGTTCTGCATCTGCTGCACCACGTTCACCAGCTACAGTAGTGAAGCGTGCAAACATTTCTGTTTGTTTGCCAATTTGTGAGAATATTTTAGCGCGTGTGTACTGAGTAATATCGTGAGTTACGGTAAATGTACCAAAAGCACCTGAACCTTTTGCATGCATTCTGCGCTCAGGAATAACCTCGCGTACAAAGTTGGCCAGTTTCTCGTTTAACCATAAATCTTGTGCCAGTAGAGGACCACGTGCGCCTGCCGTTAAACTATTTTGGTTGTCTACAACAGGTGCACCAAAAGCCGTTGTCAGGTGGGTTACAGGACATTTTTTTGAGTCTTGGCTCATTCTATTTCTCCATTTTTAATTAATCATGTATTCATTTTTGAATAGATGGAATAGATAAAGAATATTCGCTATTACATGACATTAACCGTAATTGAAAAACCAATATAGTGAACAATTGTTAAATCTAGTTGATCTAAAAATAAATGATTTGTCATTTATTTTTAGAAACAACTTACTGGTCTTTATCTGCTTTAAAATACTGTTGTTTAAGGAAGAGCAAGCAATGTTTTAAAGCGATAACTTTACTTTAGAGTGATTTTTTATATTTGTAAAATTGATAAAAATATTATTATTGATTTGTTTTGGCGATTAATGGGGGAGCAGAACTTTGTGTGGTGTGAAGTAAGTGATTTTATATAAAACCGCCTGAGCGTGATTTTTTCAGCATTTAAAGC